>JAADFH010000035.1 GCA_013152995.1 Methanobacteriota archaeon | reverse complement strand
GGTGTTCGTATGCAGGAGGAGACCTCGCAGGAACGTCAAGGCTGCAGTATCCGCCGAACGCCAGGATTATACGCCTGATGTGCACTGCACGTCTTGACCCGGCGTTCGTGCTCAAAGCCTTTGCAGAGGGTGCTGATGGCGTGCTTGTGGCTGGCTGCCACATAGGTGATTGCCACTACGTCTCGGGGAACCTGAAGGCTGAGAAGAGGGTGCAGATGCTCAAGAAGCTGCTGCCAGAGCTCGGAATAGAGCCAGAGCGCCTGATGCTGCGCTGGATTTCTGCAGCCGAGGGCGAGAGGTTTGCAAGCACGATGAAGGAGTTCGTGGAAAGAAGCTCGGTCCGAGCCCGCTGAGGGGCGCCGCCAGGTAGCATGCGCGCTTTTGTTGCCGTCCTCCTCCACACCCCCGAGCTTGCCAGGCTGATAGAGGAGCTCAGGGGCTTGAGGCATGCAAAGCCTGTTTCACCCGAGGGCACGCATGTAACCCTGAAGTTCTTGGGCGAGGTGCCTGAAAGCGCTGTCGGCGGGATATGCAGCGCCCTTGAGGCGGCGCTCGCAGGCGTGCGCGGCTTCAGGGCTGAGCTCAGGGGCGTGGGTGCTTTTCCCTCGCCCTCAAGCCCCAGGGTGGTGTGGGCTGCGGCTGAGCCGGAGCAGGCGTTTGCAGAGCTCCACAGCAGGGTGGAGAAGGCGCTTGTGGCGCTTGGCTTCTCCAAGGAGCGCAGAGCCTTCAAACCCCATGTGACGCTTGCCAGGATGAAGGGCAGGAGCAGGGGGGTGAGGGAGTTCCTCGCCAGGCATGCTGATGCAGAGCTCGGAAGCGTGGAGGTGCGGGAGGTGCACCTGATGCGCAGCACGCTGACGCCTGCGGGAGCGAGGTACTCGCAGGTTTGCAGGGTAAGCCTTTTATAACCCTTGCCTTCGTGTGGTTTTGGTGTAGTGGGGGGTGGTAGATTGAGGGTGGTTGCTCTGCTGAGCTCGGGTATGGATTCCGTGGTTGCGGCGGCGCTTGCGTCCAAGCAGGGCGAGCTTGCGCTTGCGCTGACCTTTGACTACGGGCAGCGTGCGGCTGAGCGTGAGGTGGAGTACTCGGCGAGGGTGTGCGAGGTTCTGGGGGTGAGGCACAGGGTGCTGAGGCTTGAGTGGCTTGCGGAAATCACATCCACGGCGCTGGTGAACTCCGGCAGGAGCCTGCCGGAGCTGGCTGAGGAGGAGCTTGACTCAGAGGCTGCGCAGGAGAGCGCAAGGCAGGTCTGGGTGCCGAACAGGAATGGGGTTTTTGTGAACATAGGTGCGAGCTTTGCAGAGGCGCTTGGCTGCGAGGCTGTGGTTGTGGGGTTTGATGCCGAGGAGGCTGCAACCTTCCCGGACAACAGCCGTGAGTATGTGGAGGCTGCAAACAGGGCGCTGGGATTCTCAACCCTCTCCGGAGTCAGGGTGCATGCACCGCTGGTGGGGATGAGCAAGAGCGAGATCGCCGAGCTGGGGCTGAGGATAGGTGCACCGCTGGAGTGGAGCTGGAGCTGCTACACCGGCGGGGAGAAGCCGTGCATGAGGTGCGAGTCCTGCATGCGCAGGGCGAGGGCTTTCAGGAGCATAGGCAGGAAGGACCCGCTGCTTGAGAGGCTGGGACTATGAGGGTGCTGGTGCTTGAGGAGTGGCTGGACTACACGGGCAGGGAGCTTGAGTCGCTCTGGGCTTACGTGCGCTTTGGTATTGATGAGGACAGCATAGTTGCCTTCAGGGGGGGCTGCGAGGTCGCTGAAGAGCACATGGTTGACCTTGAGGACAGGCTGGGGGGTGAGAGGATACACTCGCAGGAGATGCTGCACTTCATTGTGGAGCACTTCGGGGTGAGCCTGGCTGAGATATTCTGCAGGCAGAGGCTGCTCACCTGCATAGCCTGCGAGAGGCTGAGGGAGCTGGGTGTTGCGGCTGAGAGGAGGGGCGACGATATATACTGCGGGGGTGAGAAGCTCAGCGTGAGCATAGCCAGCGTGTCTGCGGTGAGCGGAAAGGTGCACCTGGGGATAAACGTCAGGAGCGATGAGTACATGAGCCTGGAGAAGCTGGGGGTGGAGGCTGCTCCCCTCCTCCGCGCCATTGCAGAGGGCTACGCGGGGGAGGTTGAGGATATGGAGAGGAAGATGCGCAGGGTTAGAGCCCTGGGGTGCTTCAATGGTTAGCGCTCCTCTTACAGAGCTGTTCTGCTCGGTGCAGGGGGAGGGTCCGTTTGTTGGAGTGAGGCAGGTGTTTGTGAGGTTTGCGAGGTGCAACCTGGCATGCAGCTACTGCGACACGCCCCTGGGAGAAAAAAGCCACTGCAGGGCTGAGCTTGCCGGTGAGCAGAGGCTGCTGCGGAATCCTGTTGAGGCTGCCGAGGTTGCCAAGGCTGTGGAGAGCTTCCGCAGGGTGCACTCAGTTTCCCTCACGGGAGGGGAGCCACTCCTCTTCCCGGAGTTTATCAGGGAGTTCGCCTCCCTCACCGAGCTGCCGCTCTACTTAGAGAGCAACATGAGCCTGCCGGAGGCTGCGCTCAGGGTGAGGGGCTGCGTGAGCTACGTTGCGGGGGACTTCAAGCTCAGGGAGGCTGTGGGCGATGCCTACGAGGAGCTCAGGGAGAGCACTGTGAGGTGCTTCAGGGTGCTCAGGCACACCAGGCGGAGGTACACCTTCTGCAAGCTGGTGCTCCCCAGGGAGTTTGACGCTGGCGAGGTGGTGGATGCTGTGGAGGAGGTGCGGGGTTACGTGAGGATGGTGGTGCTCCAGCCGGTGTGGGGTGGCATGCACAGCGCCGAGATTCTGCTGGGGCTGCAGGAGCGCCTGCTGGAGCTTGCTGAGACCAGGATAATCCCCCAGACGCACAAGCTCTTGGGGGTGAGGTAGCTGCTTCCTCCAGAGGTTGAGAGCCTGCTTAAAAGCCTCGGGTTCAGGCGTGCTCAGAGGCTTCCCTCTTCCCGGGGAACCTACCTGCTCGTGGTGAGGCTGCGGGAGGGCAGGGTGGTGCGCACCAGGGCTAAGAGGTTTGAGCTTGCGGCGGGCTGCTACATGTACATCGGCTCCGCCCCCAACCTCAGAGCCAGGGTGAGCAGGCACCTGAGAAGGAGGAAGGTGAAGCACTGGCACATTGACTTCCTGCTGGAGCATGCGGAGGTGCTGGATGTGCTGGTCTCAGCCAGGAGGGTGGAGCAGGAGCTTGCGCTGATGCTGTGCAGCCTCCTCAGCTTTGTACCTGGCTTCGGGTGCTCTGACTCAAGGGCAGCCTCTCACCTGTTCCTGATTGAGCCTACCTGAAGAAGTCCTCGCTCCAGTCTATTTTTCCGGGCAGATAGCGCTCTCCCTTCCCCTGGATTATCTCAATCACGCACTCCGCAGTCTCTGCAGCGCTTCTGTGGCTGGTGTCCACCTCGTACACCCTGCTGTGGCGCTCAACGCTCTCTATCAGGCAGACGTCAAGCGCCTCAGCTTCCAGGTTCTCCCTCAGCTTCTCACCCGAGTAGCCCCTCGCTTTCAGCCTGCGCTCAAGAACCTCAGGCGAGCAGCGCAGCACCACAACCCTGGCGTCGTCAATGCTGAGCAGGTGGGCGAGGTGTCCCTCCAGGATGACGTCCCCGCTGAGGTGCTCCTCCACAGCCTCCTGAAGCAGCTCCAGGTCAACCTCAACGCTTCCCCTTGCATGATCGTAGCCGCAGGCGGCGAGCTCTGCAAGCTCGCTGAGGTGCACAACCCTTACCCCGAGCCTTCTGCCGAGTTCCTCAGCTACCGCCGTTTTTCCCGTTCCCGGCGTGCCTGTGATTATTAACCTGAGCATCTCCACTCCTCTGGAATCCAAGGGTCTCAAGGTCCCTGTATATAACGGTTCTTGAAACCCCGAAGATCTCCGCAACTCTCGCTATGTTTATCGCCGAGGGGTCGTTGTTGAGCAGGGCAATCGCCTGCTTCAGCCTGCTCCTGCGCGCACTCGCTGTGTCCGCTTCCTGAAGTGTTTCCTCGTTCACCGCAACTATTATGGTGGTGTAAACTCTGCCTGGAAGGTGCATGTCCACGGTTTTCTTGTAGAAGCTCACCACCTTCCCTCTGATGCTGGCGAGCTCAGAGTTTATTGATTTTACGGCTCTTGCAACGGAGGCTTCACGGGAGTAGCCCCTGACGTTCACCCCGAGCACCCGCTTGCGAAGGGGCATCTCACCTTCAAGGGCGAGGGTTATGCTCACGGTAACGCTGGAGACTCCGATTTTTATGCTGTACTGGGCGTCCTTTATGTAGCCTTCTTCACGGGCAAGCTGGGTGTTTATCTTCTGCAGGGCTCTCTCAAGGGCGGTGGCAACATCACCGCCAGTGGTGGAGACGCTCAGGATCTTCATACCGGCGTGAACTCGTCCCAGAGGTTATATATCACTTCTCTTACAGATACCGAAACATGGCGCATCAGGTTTATGATGTTTTATGAATCTGTAATAAATTTGATTAATTTTTCTCAAATAGATTTTTATATGCAGGTTATTATAAATTAAGCCAAAAATAGAGGAGGTCGCCCGATGGAAGATATGGAGAAGTATGCAATAGTGCAGAAGGATATGGAGAGCTTTGCGGTGGTACCGAGCACCCCCACGGGGCTTGTTACGCCGGAGGTGCTGCACAGGATTGCCGAGGTGGCTGAGAAGTATCAGGCGCTGGTAAAGCTCACCAATGCTCAGAGGTTTGCGCTCGTGGGATTCAAGCAGGATACCCTGCCGAAGCTGAGCGGCGAGCTGGGCATTCCGCTGGCTACGCCTGCAGGCTCGGTGGTGAGGAGTGTCAAAGCCTGTCCGGGAAGCGTTACCTGCAGGCTGGGGCAGCAGGATTCGCTGACTCTCGGCATGGAGCTGGACAAGAAGTACCACGGCAAGCCTCTGCCATCAAAGTTCAAGATAGCTGTCAGTGGCTGCCCCAACTCGTGTGCGGAGTCTGCGGTGGTTGATTTCGGTGTGATTGGCACAAGAAAGGGATTCAGGATAATGGTCGGTGGCAATGCAGGGGCAAAGCCCAGAATTGCAGATGAGCTAACAACGGTTGAGACCAAGGAGCAGGTGCTGGAGATTGCAGAGAAGGTAATAGAGTGCTATGAGAAGAATGCCAAAAAGGGAGAGAGACTCGGCAGGATGATTGAGAGAATAGGTGGCATAGAGAAGTTCAGGGAGATGGTGCTCGGCAGCGATTAGCTATGAGATGCGCCATCTACCTTTTTCCAGACTTTCTTTTATTTCTTCTAACCTGCTGAGGAGCTCGGGGTCAAGCTCTTCAGTTTCTCCGAGCTTGGCTCTCAGCACGTCAATGAGTTTGAATTTCACCTTCATGCCTGCTCCCCACCTGTATGGTTGACATTCCGCCCTATGACCACGGCACATATTTATTTTTTTCGCTGTGCCATCACAGGAGCCGGAGAGCCCGGAAGCGGATGCGCGAAAGGTTTATATACCGCCCGAACTGATGTGCCTTCTGAGCTGTCTGTCCCTGTGGTGGTGCGAAAGGTATAAATATCCGCCCCACCGCGAGATATTGGCAGACAGAGAAAAGTGGAGGTTGGTAGTGTGGTGAGTCTGAAGAAGATAGGTGTGATTGCAACAGGTGCACTGTTTGTTGGCGCCACCGTTGGAATGGCTGGCGCGGTGACAGTGCCCAGCGACTTCAAGGCGAGCATGCTGGCTGA
>JAADFH010000034.1 GCA_013152995.1 Methanobacteriota archaeon | reverse complement strand
AAGGACTTCTCCATCTCACCCTGGGGCAACCAGTACCTGATAATAGACTTCGCGGGCATGCCTCCAGAGAAGGCACGTGAGCTGGTGGAGCGGCAGGGCAAGCTGGTGGTGAAGCTGGGGAACATCACAGTGTTCACGGGCAAAGACCTGGAGAAGGTCTCACCCTACACCAAGAGCATGGAGGGCAGCTGGGAGGTACCCTTCACCATAAACGCCGAAGCTGCGGAGCGCTTCCGCCAGGCAGCGCTTCAGGTGCTCAGGGAAGCTGGAATTGAGCCCGAGAGTGTTACCGACTTTGACGCGCTTGAAAGAGACCCGCGCATACCCCAGGTGGAGATGTACTTAGATGACAAGCTGATGCACTCCGCACCGATAGGGGGAAGCCTGTGGCAGGAGTTCATCGTCGCCGGCAAGGCACCGCGCTCCTTAGTGCTCACCACAGGCTCAAGACCTGAGGACGAGGAGGAAGCTAAGAGCGTGGAGGTGGTGCTCCGCTCGGGTGCACTGCCGCTCAAGCTGGAGGTGCTCTCCACGTCCACCGTGCCCCCGGAGCTCGGGATGAAGTTTGCAAAGAACGCCGTCATCGCGGGCTTTGCGGCAATCCTCACCGTGGCGCTGGTTATCTTCCTGCGCTACCGTGCGCCCATGGTGGTGCTGCCCATCATAGCCACAGGCGTGAGCGAGGTGATAATAATCCTGGGCATAGCCTCGCTGATACGCTGGGACCTTGACCTGGCGGCAATCGCCGGCATTATAGCGGCAGTAGGAACGGGTGTGGATGACCAGATAGTTATAACCGACGAGGTGCTGTTCCAGCGCACCTACTCCATGCGCTCACGCATCAAACGAGCCTTCTTCATCATCTTCTCCGCCTGGTTCACCACCGTGGCGGCGATGTTCCCGCTGTTCATAATAGGAATGGCTGCTCTGAGAGGCTTCGCCCTCACCACCATACTGGGTGTAACCATAGGCGTGCTCATAACCCGCCCCGCCTACGCGAGCGTTATAGAGTACCTGTTCAGCAGAGGCGGGGGTGTGAAAGCCAGGCAGACAGCCCCGAAGAAGCCCAGAAAAAAGAAGAAGGGAGCACGCAGGGGGGGATAGTGTGTACGTTATAATTGTTGGTGCCTCAAAGATAGGGGCGACGCTTGCGGAGATTCTCTCGCGGGAGAAGTGCAACGTGGTGATTGTGGACAAGCAGAAGGAGAAGCTCAACAGGCTTGCGGAGGAGCTGGATGTGCAGGTGATACACGGCAGCGGCACCGAGGTGAACACCCTGAAGGAGGCGGGTGCAGAGAAGGCTGATGTGATAGTGAGCGCCACCAGCGACGACGCCGTGAACCTCATGGTGTGCGAGCTTGCAAAGATGCTTGGGATACACCGCAGAATTACCCTCTCCCACAACCAGGCGCACAGGGCGATATTTGAGGAGGTTGGAGTGGAGGAGGTCATCTACCCGAGCAGCATAATCGCAAACTACATACGCAACCTCATCCTCCGCCCAGGAATAAGGAGCGTGCTCACCACGCTGCAGGACGCCGACATAATAGAGATAAAGATTCCCGACGGCTCTGCGGTGGCAGGGAGGCAGATAAAGGACGTGGGCATGCCGGAGGGCTCCACCATAGCGGCAATTCACAGGGATGGGGAGCTCATAATACCCAGAGGCAAGACCGTGCTCATGGCGGGGGATCAGCTCACTATTCTGGCAAAGAAGGATGTTATAAAGAAGGTTATAAATCTGATAAGGGCACGAGAGTAGTCAGGAGAGCCTCTCCCGCAGCATCTGCAGCGCCTTTGCCGCGTCCGCCCTGCCGCCTGTTATCCGCATCACCTGCCCCAGCAGGAAGTTTATAGCCTCCTTCCTGCCGTTCAGGTAGTCCTGCACAGCCTTCTGGTTCTCTGCCAGCGCCTGCTCCACCGCCCGCTCCAGGCTGCGCTCATCCACCCTGCTGAGCTGCTGCACGAGCTCGCTCGCTCGTCTGCGCTGCTGCACCACCTCCCTGATCACCAGCTCCCCAGCCTGCTGCGAGAGCCTCCCCGAGGACATCGCCTGAAGCACCTCCACTATGTCCTCCACGGTTATGCCGCTCTCCGCAAAGCTCAGGTTGTGGTAGTTCAGGGTTTTCTTGATGATGTGCCTGAAGAAGGCTGCCGCCCTGAGAGGCTCCACCTCCTTGCAGACACGCTCAAAGGCATCCGCAAGCTCTGGCTCGGAGGTTATCGCCCAGGCGTCGTCCTTGGAGATGCGGTACTGCTGCATGAACCTCTGGAGCTTCTGGTGCGGCGCCTCCGGAAGCTGCGAGCGCACCCTCTCCACGAGCTCAGGAGTCAGCCTCAGGGGAGGCAGGTCGGGGTCAGGAATGTAGCGGTAGTCTTCAGCGGTCTCCTTGGTGCGCATGCTGCGGGTTATCATCTGCTCCTCTATGTACGCCCTGGTCTCGCGCTTCACAGCCCTCCCCCTGCGGCGCAGGTTCTTCTGGCGGGTTATCTCAAACTTCAGCGCCCTGTACAGCCCCTTTATGCTGTTTATGTTCTTTATCTCAACCCTCGCCCCGTCCTCTATGCTCACATTCACATCCACACGCATGGTGCCGCCTTCCCTGCGCACCCTCCCAGAGTAGTGCAGCACCTTCACAAGCTCGCGCATGAAGGCGCGTGCCTCCTCCGGGGAGGTTATGTCGGGGGCGGTGACTATCTCAACCAGCGGCACGCCGGAGCGGTTGTAGTCAACCTTCCCAGTCACGGGGTCGTACTTTCCGGGGTCCTCCTCCAAGTGAACCTCCCAGATTTTTACGCCCGCAAGCTCTCCGTTCCTGCCTATGGGCATGGAGGTGCGCTGGTAGCCCGAGGGGAGGTCGGGGTAGTCGTAGTGCTTCCTGAGGATGTACACAGGCTCCTGCACAATCTCGCAGTTCAGCATGAGCGCTATCGCAACAACACCCTCCACAGCATCTGCATTCACACCCATGGGCTTTGCACCCGGCAAGCCCAGGCAGATTTCGCACACGTTCGTGTTTGGCTCCGCATCCCTGTAGTCAGCTGGCGAGGTGCAGAACAGCTTGGTTCTCGTGGCAAGCTGCTCGTGTATCTCAAAGCCTATCTTCACCCTCATTCTGCTCCCTCGGCTGCAAGCATGACGTTCAGCATAACCTGCTCCTCCAGGGGCTTGGCGTGCACCTGCAGACCCACGGGGATGCCCCTGACCCTGCCGGCTGGCACCACCCCTGCTGGAATCCCCGCGAGGTTCGCTGGAACGGTGAGCAGGTCGTAGGCGTACATCTCAAGGGGTGTGAGGCTCTCGCCCAGCCTGTGCGGCAGCTTGGGGGTTGTGGGAGCAGCAAGCACGTCCACCTGCTCAAGCGCCTGCAGCAGCTCGCGCCTGATGAGCGAGCGGAACTGAAGCGCACGCCTGTAGTACCTCCCGGCGTACTCCTTCTGGCTTATGTAGCTGCCTAAGTGTATCCTGCGCAGCACCTCGGCACCACACACCTCCTCAATGCGGTAGCCGTAGCGCCTGCCGTCATAGCGCCTGGTGGCTGAGAAGAACTCCACAAACACTATGAGGTAGTAGGTGGGAAGAGCCTTCTCCAGGCTGGGAAGCTCAACCTCCACCACCTCAGCACCCTGCGCCTCCAAGCGGCGGAGCGAGCGCTTTATCACCCCGAGTATCTCGGGTGAGGTGACCTCCTCAAACTCCCTGGCAAAGCCCACCCTCACCCCCGCCAGGTCGGCGCTCAGGTGCCTGGTGTAGGGCTGGGGCTGCACGTCCAGCATGCTGGCTTCCCTGCCCCTGCCAGCTATCACCTCAAGCAGCAGCGCGGCGGTGCGCACGTCCCTGGCTATGGGACCTATCTGGTCAAGGCTCATCGCCAGGTCTATGAGCCCATGCCTGGGCACGAGCCCGTAGGTGGGCTTTATTCCAACAACCCCGCAGTGGGATGCGGGATTCCGTATGCTCCCGCCGGTGTCGCTGCCCAGGGCTGCGTCAGCAAAGCCCGCAGCCACCGCGGCGGCGCTGCCGGAGGATGAGCCTCCCGGAATTCTTCCCTCAGCTGCAGGGTTCTGCGTTGGACCGAAGTAGCTGGTCTCGCCGCTGCTCCCGCAGGCAAACTCGTCCATGTTCGCCATGCCCACAATCACAGCCCCCTCGCTGCGGAGCCTCTGCACAGCCACAGCGTCGTAGGGTGCCACATAGTTCTCAAGCGTCTTTGAGGCGCAGGTTGCTCTGAGCCCTCTAACGTTTATGTTGGACTTCACAGCCACGGTGAGCCCGCAGAGCCTGCCACCATGGCGCTCAGCCCTCCTCGCCTCCTCCTCGGCACGCGGGTTCAGCTCTATGAACGCGTTTATCTCCCTCTCCCTCTCCTGAATTCTCTCAAGACAGCGCTCAAGGTTCTCCAGGGGTGAGTGCTCAAGCACGAGCTCGTTCATGGTGCTACACCCAGGCGCCCGCCTCTGCAACGTAGTACCTGCCATCCCTGCGCGGGGCTATGCTCAGAGCCGCCTCAGAGAAGCTGCTGTCCCTCTCTGGCGCTGAGTCCTCCCTGACACCCTCCGCCTCTATAACGTGGTAGGTCTCCTCCAGCTCTATCTCCTCCAAGTGCTTCGCAAGCTCCTGGAGCACGCGCTCAGCCTCTCTCACAACCTCCGCCCTGCTCATACTCTCACCAGTATTACCTCATCGCTGCTCTCTATCTGCTCGGCGCTGAAGCTGAAGCTCTTGCCAGAGCGCCTGGTCTTGAAGCTTACAACCTCGCCCTCCTGACTCAGCTCCGCATCCACAACCCTGCCGTAGTACCTGCCCTTCCTGTCGTACACCTCCTTGCCCAGAATCTCATGCCTGGTGCGAACGTATGCGGGGGATTCAATGGCTCTCACCCCTCCTTCTGAGGGGTTTGGGGCAGAGCCGGCTGCGGGGCTGGAGGCAGAGATTGCAAGGAGTGCAGCTCCGTTGATGAGCAGCACCACACCCGGCAGAGCGAGTACAAGGGTGGTGTAGAGCACAGCCTCCATGCTGAAGGGCGGGGAGACGTCGGGGGTGAAGAGCTTCATGGCGAAGCTGTAGAACTTGAAAGGTATGAGGAAGGAGAACAGCCCCAGCAGTATCTCAGCCACCCCTGCTGCTCGCACCACATTCATCTCTGACCCTCACCTCAAATTGGGTGCAGGGGAATATAAATCTTATGACCTGTCGCAGAGCCTGCCGGCAATCGCCCAGTCGCTCTTTTCCACGTCCTCAAAGATTATGTGCACGTGCTCCGGCTCGGTGCCCGCTATCTCAACCAGCGCCTTAGTTATGGCTTTTGCGAGCTCCTCCTTCTGCTCTCTTGTCCTGCCCTTCCACATGCTCACCCT
>JAADFH010000033.1 GCA_013152995.1 Methanobacteriota archaeon | reverse complement strand
CTTTGAGGGCTACGAGCGCAGCAGCGGCGAGCTCAGGTGGAAAGCCACGCGCGTTGATTTAATCTTCGGCGCAGACTCACAGCTCAGAGCAATAGCAGAGGTGTACGCCTGCAGCGACGCCGGGGAGAAGTTCGTGCATGACTTTGTGGCTGCGTGGAGCAAGGTGATGAACTTGGACAGGTTTGATGTTGAGTGGAGGTAGTCAGAAGCTGGCTCCATGAGCAATTTGCCCGAGGCACGAAGCGTGCACCTTAAGCTGCAGCCTGCGGAAAATTTATAACCCCGAAGCTGGGATAAATCCACATGGTTCTGATAGACGACATAGGCAGCTTTCCGCTGCCAGAGGGGGTAAGCAGGGAGAAATTCAGCGAGCTCTACCCAAAGGCTCAGGAAGCCTTCGCAGAGGGCAGGAAGCTTGAGGAGCTTCCGGAGCTTGAGCTGTTCTGCAGCGTGGTTGAGAGCTCGCTGCTGGCAAAGATTGAGACCGGCATAGACGTCGTCACCTATCCCCAGCACCAGGACATGCACTCCCAGTTTCTCCAGCCCATAGAGAAGCACCAGCGCGAGCCCTACCTGATTCAGGAGGAGCATGCGGTCATACCCGAGCTCTACATCGCAGAGCGGGTTGCGAGGGAGCGCTACCAAGAGACAGGCGAGCCCCTGAGGCTGCGGGTCTGCGTGACCGGGGCGATTGAGCTGTACCTCACCCTTCGGCTTCAACATCTACGAGGAGGTTCTCATGAACCTGGCTGAGAGCGTCAGAGCCTTCCTCAGGAACTCGGTGCTGAACAAGCAGCACATCCGCACCGAGGTGGTGAGCATAGACGAGCCCAGCCTGGGCTTGGTTGACCTGCTCAACATTGAGGCTGAGGGGATAATAAGGGCGCTGGAGAGGAGCGTGAGCGGTGTTGCTCCGACGGTGCAGGTGCACCTGCATGCGCTTAAGGCTGCGGAGTACCCGCTGCAGGCTGAGGGCATAGACGTAATAACCGCCGAGTTTGCCTCCTCGCCGGAAAACATGGAGCTCATCTCTAAGCAGGAGCTTGAGGCTCACGACAGGTTCATAAGGGGTGGAGTTGCCAGCACCAGCATAGACCGCAAGCTCGGCGAGCTTGCGCAGCAGGGCATAAAGAACCCCGCTCCCGAGCAGCTTGCAGACAGCGAGCAGAGCATCTCAAAGCTCTACCTGAAGCTCAGGGAGAGGTTCGGGGACAGGATGAGCTTCGCCGGACCTGACTGCGGGCTCGGCAGCTGGCCCTCGCAGGAGGCTGCAAAGCTGGTGCTGAGCAGGTGCGTCAGAGCTATCCGCTCCTCCGGGTCTTGAGCCTGAGCACCCTCTCAAGGAGCTGCAGGTTGAGCTCTGTCTCGCCCTCAAACCTTCCTGCCTTGGCTTCCCTCACCCTCCCCAGGTCGTAGCAGGTTGTGCTGTTGATGTCAACCAGCACACCCCTCACCCCGAACCTCTCAAAATCCTGCTGGTGCTTGACATAGAAGCTCTCGCAGCACGAGCCCAGGAAGGCTCTCACGCCCTGCTGCTTCAGCGAGCGAAGCGTCTCCTCCAGATGCTCGTAGTTGGTTATGGTTATCACCCTCAGCCCCAGACGCTCCGCAAGCTCGTAGGCTCTGCCAACGCTGCACCTGCCGCACCTGCCGCAGTCCTCTCTGTGCCTGTACTCGCACCACCCTGGCTTCGCGCAGTAGGGCAGGAGGAGCACCTCAGCCTCGGGAATCTCCTCAAAGCTCCCCAGCACCGTGAACACCTCCGAGGTGTCCTCAATGCGCAGCCCCTGCTCCAGCAGCTCAAGCTTCTGCACCGCAGCCACGAGCGCCTCCGCTATGCCCTTCCAGCCAACCCCCGGAACCTGTGCACCCGTCTCCCGGAAGAACCTGTGCACAGCCTCTGCAAGCCTCTGCGGCTCCGCCTCAATGTCCCTGAGCCTCGCCTCCAGGTCCGGGATTGCCCTCCTGGGAAAGGCATAGAAGTCGCCTGTGATGAAGGCGTACTGCACCCGCCTGGCGGGAACATCCACCACGAGCTGGGCTCTCACCACCCCGCCCTGGCACCGTCTCACCGCCTGAAGCACCGCCCTGTGCTCGGGGGGCTTCCTCACCCCGTAAATCCACTCCGGGGAGCTGAACCTGGGCAGAAGCTCCCTGAACAGCTCCTCCTCCCTGCTGCTCAGCTCCCCGCGCACAAGCTCAACGCCTAATGCCTGCTCAAAGCCCTTCACCAGGGCTCGCTTCACCTCCTCCAGCTCCGGCAGGTAGCCGAGCTGCTCCCTCAGGCATGTCACGCGCTCCTTCACAGACTCAATCTCCTTGCTCTGCAGCTTCTCGGCGGGTATGCGGAGAGCCCTTAGCATGGTTTCAACATCAAAATCCATCAGAAGCGTGCCCTGGAAGAGGAAGGCGTCCCCCTCAAAGGTGCCGCCCGTGCCGGAGATCTTCCTCCCCTCCACCTCTATATCATTCCTGGGTCTGAAGCTTGCTTCTATCCCCAGCTCCCGCAGGGCATTAACCACCGCGCCGCACATCAGGCGGTAGAGCTCCTCAGGGCTGCGGAAGCGCACACTCTGCCTCTTAGCTACAACCTCCCAGCCGAGCTGGCTCTCATCAAAGTAAATCGCACCACCGCCGGTGATTCTCCTGTTTATATCAATGCCCGCCTCCCTGCAGAACTCCTCCCGCACCTCCAGCTCAACGCTCTGGTGCACCCCCACAAGCACCGCATGCGGCGAGAACTGCATGAAGCGCAGCGTATCTGCTGCACGCCCCTCTGCCCTGGCGGTGAGCATGGCTTCATCCAGCGCCATGTTCTCGGCGGCGCTCCTCCTGCCGGTGTCAACCAGCCTCCAGCGGCTGCTCACCTCTCGCACACCTCTATGAAGTTCCTGAACACCTCCGAGCCCCTGGGCGTGTGCGCAACCTCGGGGTGGAACTGCACCCCGTACACAGGCAGGCTCTCGTGCGCCATCGCCTCAATCTCGCAGCTCGCGCTGTGGGCGAGCCTCACAAACCCCGGAGGAAGCTTTGAGACCTCATCCCTGTGCGAGACCCAGGCTGTGAAGCTGGGTGCAAGCCCCCTGAGGATCTCGTCCTCCTCATCCACTATTATCTCCTCCTCCGCATACTCGCCAACCTCAGCCTCCCTGACCTCCCCCCCGAACACCCTGGCAATGAGCTGGTGCCCCAGGCAGATTCCCAGGATGGGCACGCTCCCGGCAAGCCTGGAGATTATCTCCCCCGAGTTGCCAGACTCCTGCAGGAAGGGTCCGCCGCCCACCACGATTCCGGTGGGCTCCATCTCCTCCACCTCCTCCGGGGTCAGGGTGTTCTGCACCAGCTTCACCTCCCTCCCCAGGTAGCGCAGCGTGCGATATATGCGGTGGTTGTACTGCCCTCTGTTGGCTATAACCAGGTACATCAGCACCACCTCAGCCTTGCTCCCCGCTCCTCAAGCATGCGCACCAGCCTCTGCCCCCACTCAAGCTTCCTGAGCTTTCTCTCGCTGGGCTCCGAGAAGGAGTACCTTCCCACCTCAGCTCCGAAGTCCATTCCGTAGAGATTTATCTCCCTTGCCCCCAGCGCATGCGCCAAGAAAACCGCCCTGTCGCCGTCTGTGAAGCCGCCGAAGTTGTACACCCCCTCTGGGGGCTCGCTCTGAGCAGTCGGCACCACGTTTCTTAGCAGCGGGGCGTAGCTCCTTATAGCCTCCACGTTGTCTGCGTGCGCATGCAGCACCACCACGCTGCCCCGCTTGTTAGCCTCAAGCACGTCCTCCACCCTGCCGTCAAGGTCGGTGACTATCACCTCGGGCACCTTACCGTGCTCAAGAAGGAAGCTTGTGGCACCGTCGCAGGCTATTGCCGTGCCTGCGGGCAGGTATGAAAGCCTCTCCAGGCTCGGACCTGCGCCGAAGACGTTCACCCTCTGCCCTGCTATGAGCCTCTCAAGCTCGCTGAGAGGGGTGCGGTGCCTCACCAGCTCCGCAAGCGTGCATGCTGCCCTGCGGTCACCCTCCTGACTTATGCTGAAGTCTGCACAGATCTCGCGATATATCCTGAGCCACTCCTGAAGCTGCATCTGCGCTTCACTTTACCTTCTCAACCAGCGTTCCGCAGGGCATGGGGAACTTCATAGCCGCCCTGCGCAGCGCCTCCTTGGCATTCTCCACCTGCGCCTCGGTGGTGTAGATGGTGATTATCTTCTGCCCCTTCTTCACCACAGCCGCGAGACCCACGGGCTTGCCGAACGCCCTGCGCATGCCGTCGCTCACTCTGTCTGCTCCAGCACCGGTTGCCATCTTGTTCTCCCTGAGCACCACGTGCGGGTACACGCGGAACTTCATGTAGAACCCGCTTCTTCCTGCGCGCTTTGCTATGTACCTGTTAGCTGCAACCCTGCCCGCCTCAAGTGCGTTGTGCGTCACCTGGGCAAGTTCCTTTGCATAGAGCGAGACCGCATACTCAAACCTGTCCCTGCCGGCGGCATCGCCCATGTCAAATATGGTTATCTTGGGGTTGGGAAGGCTTGATATGTACTCACGCCTGGTGTACAGGCGCTTCTTTGGTATGCGGTATATCCTGCCAGGCTTGAGCTTTGCCATAACAACAACCTCCAGCTTTCCACCCTTGTGCCCAGTTTCCCGTAGTAAAATATATATAAACCCCGCCTCCACCTGCAGCCCCTGCGTTGAGTTAGTGCGTTTGAGGTGCTCAACCTCTGCTTAGAGTAGCACATCGGGGTGGCTGATGATTACTCCGCTATCAGTCTGCAGATCTCGCCAAGTATCTCCCTGCCTCTATCTGTAATCGCGTAAATCTTCTGTCAGGTGTTAAGCATACCACCAGAGTCCTGTTTTCCAGCTCTTTAAGTGTCTTGCTAACAGGCTTCCGGGTATCTCCAGCACAGATGCGATTTTTGAAACATAATTTTCCAGACATGACAGAGCTTGTTGTGTCTCATTCTTTTCTCATGGTGAAGCTTCAGTGGAAGATGAAAATCAACGAGGGAAAGTGAGCATGTGCCCGCGACTCCCTTTTAATAGCTCACGAGCACCTCTACATCTTCAGGAAGCTTTCTGCAGGAGAGAGCGCAAACAGGTACAGGTGGAGCACTATTCCAGTCCTGCGCAGGAAAAGCATTTAAATAAGCATGCCACCATATTTTACCCCAGAGAGGGCTGGCGAGGAGAGATGTTCACATCACCACCCTTTGAGCCGCTGGAAGAGCATGCGAAGCTTGTTGGGCGCTGTTCAGACATGCTCAGAGAGATGGTTGCAGCCTATCTGAACGAAGACTTTGAGCTTGCTGAAAAGCTTGCGCTGCGCATATCCGAGCTTGAGCACGAGGCAGACAGGGTTAAGAACACCATAAGGGAGCACCTTCCAAGGAGCATCTTCATGCCCGTTGACCGTGGCGATTTTCTGAACTACCTGCGCGAGCAGGATCGGGTGGCTGACAGGATAGAGGAGGTTGCGCTCACCCTCAGCCTCAGGCGCACCTCTGTGCCCCTGGAGCTGCGGACAGACCTGCAAAACATGACAAAGAAGGTGTGCGACGTAGTTGACCTGGTGCCTCTTGCAGTTAAGAGCCTGGTTGAGCTGCTTGAGAGCACCTTCCGCAGGAAGCCCGCTAAGGTGAACCTGTACATAAGCCTGATGGACGAGAAGGAGCAGCTCACCGACGAGCTTGACCTCAAGCTGCGCAGACACATCTTTGAGCTTGAAGAGGAGCTCACCCACGGTGAGCTTTTCCATCTGATGCGCGTTGTAAAGCTCCTCGCCAGGGTGGCTGACCACGCCGAGAACTGCGGCGATATGATGAGGGTGATGATAGCAAGGCTTTAGGGGTGATGCGTATGATGGAACCCAAGACCGAGATAATAATGGTGGGGCACATACTTGAGAAGAACATAATTTTTGAGATGTACGAGCGAATAAAAGACCTGAAGGTGGATGTCAGGCACTGTGAAATCTCCTTTACCACCCTCAAGGAGGGTATAGAGAAGCGGAAGCCCTCAACCATGAGGTGCTATCTGATAGGACCCAAAGAGGAGCGTGAGCGTGCAATCGCCATTATCAGGAAGCTCGCAGAGGAGCA
>JAADFH010000032.1 GCA_013152995.1 Methanobacteriota archaeon | reverse complement strand
CCTGCAGGTGTACTACAGGGGGTATCCGATAACCATCGGCGGGGACATAATCGTGGAGATTGATGGCAGGGAAGTGGAGAGCATGGAGGAGCTGGTGGACATAATCTCTGAGAAGAAGGTGGGAGAGAAGGTGAAGATAACCTACATACGCGGCGGTAGAAGGTACACCACCGAGGCTGTGCTGGCGGGCAGGAAGTGAGGTGTTTCAAACTGCGGTTAACTTAATACCCTTCCACACCCCAAGATTATGTGATGTCAGAGGATGCGCTTGAGGAGTACAGGACCAGAAGCCACACCTGGAGGCTGGAGAGCGGGTGCGTGGTTGACACCCTGCTGGGGGGTGGTGTGGAGAGTGGCACCATAACCCAGTTCTACGGTCCTGCGGGGGTGGGCAAGACCAACCTGTGTCTGATGTACGCTGTGGGCGCGGTGAGGGCTGGAAGGAGGGTGGTGTTCATAGATACCGAGGGCGGGCACTCTCTTGAGAGGGTGAGGCAGATTGCGGGAGAGGAGTACGCCAGGGTGGTGGAGAGTGTGCAGTTCTATGAGGCGAGAACCTTTGAGGAGCAGGATTTTATTGTGCAGAATGTTGAGCATGTGATTGATGATGGCTTTGGTCTTATAGTGCTTGATTCTGCGGTGAACCTGTACAGGCTGGACAGGAGTGATGAGAAGATTGGGGAGCTGAACAGAAGGCTGAGCAGGCAGATGGCAAAGCTGATGGAGCTTGCGAGAAGGCACTGCCTGGCTGTGATTATCACTAACCAGGTGTACTCTTCGGAGCAGAGGGTTGAGCCGGTGGCTGGAGATGTGCTGCGGTACTGGAGCAAGGCTATAGTTGAGCTGAGGAAGCTGAACAGGGTGAGGGAGGCGGTGCTGAAACGTCACCGCTCGCTGCCAGAGGGGCTAAGCGTGAGGTTCGTGATTGAGGAGAGGGGAATCAGGGAGATATGAGTTGTCCTGCATACCAAACCAGTACCGCTGGAGATGACTATTTGGCACTCTGTGGCACCATCACTTTTTATTCGGCTCAACACCTAAGGCACGGGTTCACAACAACCATATCATTCGTTAAAATATACGCGGAAGTTTAGTGATGAGATTGGCTGCTGATATGAAGCTGCTGGAGAAGATTTTTTATGGGATTTTTTGAGTTGCCTGAGGAAGAAGTAAAAGAGTTGATTAAGGATCTGGAAGATGCCAGAAAAGGTAAAACTATAAAAGAATTGCAGGAGGAGATTTATAAAAATCCTCATGACCTCTGAGTTTTTTATATGGCAACGCCCAGGGGTTACTCTCTAATTTACCTATTTTACTGATTACTCTGATAGAAACTTCAGGTTCAAGATTTTTTACCGAATTCTCAGCACGTTTTGAGAATCTTATTATCCATGCCATCTATTGCTTCCTCCTAAACTCGTTTACACAACTGCATTCCAATGTGGCACTTATTTATACCATGCTGAAATCCTGTTTTGTGTCATATTTAACCATTTCCCTGTTCTGCAAATTTTAAGCTGCGAGATGCTTGAATAGAAAGGCAGGATGAGCCATGTGCTCTTACAGGGGCAGCATCTATGCACCAGCGAGCCGGTCTTAGAGCATGCCAGGTGCGCACACTGCAGAATGCAGCTCAGCCAGTTACACGGAGCAGCACGGGCGTCTGAGAAATTCTTATCATCGGCATGCTTCCGGAAGGTGGGCATGTGCGAGTCAAAGCTTTACGTGCTTGAGAGGGGTGAGAGGAAGCAGGTGCTGGAGAACGCGGTGCTGGTGAAGGAGCAGGACGGCAGGGTGGTTGCGCGCGGACTGCTGGGCGAGATGGTTGAGTTTGAGGGCGCAAGGATCGTTGAGGTTGACGCAGAGGGGCATGCGATAGTGCTCAGGCTGGAGTGAGCGGGCTCCTGTGAGGAGAGAACCCAAGGCTGATGTGTGATGAGCGTCTGGAGCGCTGAGGAGCCACGATAAAAATGAGCGCCCGGCTGAGCAGAATAAGAGGAAGGGTCTGGAAGTTCGGGGACAACGTTGACACGGATCAGATAATCCCCGCGGAGTACTTAGTTACAGCCGACGAGAAGGAGCTGGCGAGGCATGCCTTTGAGAAGGTGCGCCCCGAGTTTGCGGGGAGCGTGAGGGCTGGAGACATAATAGTGGCGGGCAGGAACTTTGGCTGCGGCTCAAGCAGGGAGCACGCACCCCTCGCGCTGAAGGGCGCGGGCATAGCGGCGGTGGTGGCTGAGAGCTTTGCCAGGATATTCTTCAGGAACAGCATAAACGTGGGTCTGCCTCTGGTGGAGGCTAAGGTTGATGTGGAGGATGGGGAGGAGGTTGAGATAGACTTTGAGAGGGGGATTATAACCGCAGGCAGCAGAAGCGTTGAGTTCAAGCCTCTGCCCGAGTTTCTCAGAAGTCTGCTGGAGAGCGGCGGGCTTGTGGCATACACCAGGCGCCGTCTTGAGGAGCTGGGCTGAATGCTCCCGGAGAGTCTGAGGGAGGACTTTCCGGCTCTGAGGAGGCTCAGGAATGGCAGACCTCCGGTGTACCTGGA
The DNA here is from genome assembly GCA_013152995.1 of Methanobacteriota archaeon. Classification (GTDB taxonomy): domain Archaea; phylum Hydrothermarchaeota; class Hydrothermarchaeia; order Hydrothermarchaeales; family BMS3B; genus JAADFH01. The sequence continues at coordinate 4,241 of JAADFH010000032.1, read as the reverse complement.
CAGCGCCTGCATGAGCCTCAAGCCCGAGCAGGTGATTTCTGCGATGCTTGAGTACTACCGCTCCTTTCCAGCCTGCTCCGGCTACGGCAGGTCTGCCCACTGGTTTGCGGAGGAGGTTAGCGATGCCACGCAGCATGCCAGGGAGAGGGTTGCGGCGTTCATAGGCGCCTCTCCGGAGGAGGTGGTGTGGACAAAGAACGCAACCGAGGCTATAAACCTGGTTGCCAAGAGCCTGAGGCTGCGCAGGGGTGAGGTTGTGCTGACGAGCGACAGGGAGCACAACTCCAACCTGATTCCCTGGCTGGAGCTGGAGAAGAGGGGCGTGAGGCATGAGGTGGTGCCCTCCAGGCAGGATGAGACCTTTGACCTGGATGCGCTGCAGGAGCTTCTAACGCCGGAGGTAAAGCTGGTGAGCGTGGTGCACGTCTCCAACCTTGACGGCTACGCTCTGCCGGTGAGGGAGATAGCCGAGCTTGCGCACGACAACGGCTCGCTGGTGCTGGTGGACGCCGCCCAGAGCGTGCCCCACCGCAGGGTGGATGTTGAGGAGCTGGGCGCTGACTTCTTAGCCTTCTCTGTGCACAAGATGCTGGGTCCCAGCCTGGGAGTGCTTTACATAAGGGAGGGTCTGGAGGGGGAGCTGGAGCCCTTCATAGTGGGCGGTGACACCGTGGCAGACTCATGGTATGACAGCGCGGTCTACCTGCCGTCGCCGCGCAGGTTTGAGGCGGGGCTGCAGGATTATGCCGCCCAGATAGGCGCTGCAGCTGCTGCAGACTACCTTGAGCGCCTGGGCATGCGGGAGGTTGAGAGGCACGAGCGCAGGCTTACCGAGCACGTGCTGCGCATGCTGGGCGAGCTTGAGGGGGTGAGGTTTGTGGGTGTTGCAGACCCGGAGCTTGCGAGCGGCATAGTGAGCTTCAGGCTTGAGGCTGAAGGGAGGAGCCTGGTTGCGCCCTCTGATGTGGCGGAGATGCTTGATGCGAGGTACAACATAATGCTCAGGGCAGGCGACCACTGCGTGCACTCCTGGTTCAACGCACGCGGCATTGGTGCGAGCGGCTCTGTGAGGGCGAGCTTCTACGTGTACAACACCCTGCGGGAGTGCGAGCTCCTGGTGGAGGGGGTGGAGAAGGTGCTGGAGGTGGAGCGCGGTGGATGAGAAGAAGGCGCTGCTGCTTGAGATTCTCAGGGAGCTGGGCAGCGCAAAGCTTGCCAGGATTCAGGAGGTTGTTGAGGCTAAGCGCATGGCTCAGCCTGAAAAGTACAGCGCGCTCACGGGCTGCAACCTGCACGAGCTGCTTGCGGAGATGGCTGAGGAGGGGCTGGTGGAGAAGCAGGTGCCGGAGTGGGGGGCTCCAGTTTACCGGGCAAAGCTCTAAAGCACGCCCTTGGTGCTGGGCACTCCCGCTCCCACACGCTCAACCGCCATGCGCAGCGCAAGCCCCAGCGCCTTAAAGGCAGCCTCAGCCTTGTGGTGCTCGTTTCCGCCCTCCAGCAGCCTCAGGTGCAGGTTCATCCCCGCCTCCCTGGCGAAGCTCTCCAGGAAGTGGGGTATCAGCTCGGTGCTCAAGCCCTCCACCTGCTTGTACCTGAACTTTACGGTGCTGCTGAACCAGCTTCTGCCGCTCAGGTCAATGGCGCAGAGCACCAGCACGTCGTCCATGGGCACCACCGCATGCCCGAACCTCCTGATTCCGCTCTTGTCGCCGAGGGCACGTGCAAGCGCCTGCCCCAAGGTTATGCCCACGTCCTCGGCGATGTGGTGCTCGTGGTCGCCCTCCGCAAGCACCTCCAGCCCCAGCCTGCCGTGCTTCGCAAACCCCGCGAGAAGGTGGTCAAGAAAGGGGAGGGTGGTGGAGATGTTCTGCACCGCCTGCTCGGGGTAGAGCTCCAAGCTCACCGTCACCCTGGTCTCTGCCGTGGTGCGCTCAACCTTTGCCTGCATGCGGAAGCATTCCGCAGGGGTATAGATAACCCTTTCGCCGCTCAGAGCTCAATGTCTAAGGAGTCGCCTGCCTCCACCTGGGAGAGGAAGCTCTCAATCTCCTGGCTCTCCTGCATGAGCTCGCTCAGCTCGGCATCGTCGCCGTAGCTCTGCACCTGTGTCTGTGTCTGCACCTGCTCCCCTGTCTCCTCTCCAGCCTTCTCCTTCTGGGCTGTGCAGCCCGCGAGAAGCGCAAGCAGCAGGAGGGCTACCAGGAGCCTGCTAAGCACCGTAGCTCACCTCCTCACCCCAGGTGCCGTTTATGCCAGAGGTGCGCCACACTCCAGTGCCGCTGAGCTCGGCTCTGCCCCTGCCAGAGGCTCTTATCACCAGCTCCTCTCCTTCAACCCTGAGGTATATGCCTCTCCCGGTCACCATCGCCCTGCCGCTTCCGGTGTAGGTGACGCTGCCATCCTGGTTCTCACGCACCTTTCCCCAGCCGTCAACTCTCACCCTGCCCTTCTCAACCCTGACTGTGAGCTCGCCCCTGCCGCGCAGGTAAACACCGCCCGTGCCCTGAATAACAGCACTACCATTACCGCTGGCGTAGAGGTGCCCCGCTCCAGTCACAACCTCGCTCTGCCTGAGCTGCTTTATTATCTTCCTGAGTATGCTGAACATCCTGGTGAGGTGCGTCTGGGCTTCTCTCAGCTCGTGCCTGCCCTCTCTGAACAGCACCGCTGCATTCGCCGGGGAGCTGATGGCTGAGAACTTCTCTTCCGCAGCCTCTGTGCTGTTCTTAGCGGCGCTCAGGTGCCTGCGGTACTCGGAGAGCAGCTGTTCAAGCTCGGTGGTGTTGTAGCCAGCCTGCTTGAGCGCATCTATCCTCACCTCAACTCTGTCGCCTATCTCCTCCCTCTCAATCACGTAGTTGAAGCGGCTCACCGCAATTATGCCAGCGGCGCTCTTCAGCTCCATCCTCGCCTTAATCCACTCTGCACGCACTTCTCTTGCTATGTCAATAAGCTCGCTCCTGCTCTCAGCCTCCTGCACCTCCTGCCTCTTCTGCCTGAGGTACTCGGCATGAGCATCAAGCCTCTCGTATATCCTGGCTTTCTCCTCCTGGGAGAGCACAGATACCTCCGCCCTCGCCCTCACCAGCTCAAGGTGCGCAAGCATGGCATCAATGGTGCGGAGCAGCATGTTCCTGAGCATGTCCTCCCTGGGTCTGCCAAACATGCCCCGCATGCCGCCGTACTCCTGCTTGGCGCTCCTGTACATCTGCATGGCTTTCTGGTAGTTCTCCTTTGCCAGCATGTACCTGTTCTCCGGCTTCTTTGCCGCGGGTGGCTGTGCATAGGCTGCTGCGGTGCCGAACACCAGCAGTGCCACCATTGCAAGGGAGTACAGAGCTCTCATCACATCACCTCCGTGATGATACTTGGATGAGAATAAATATAATGTTTCTTTTGACAGACGAAATTTAAAGCTTTATAATGCTTTATTTTTGTTTATACTTCGGATATATTATCCCCAACGCTTTATGAAAAAGTATTTAATTGTGCTGCTGGGTATTAAATTTCATGAGGGTGCTGCTGATTTTCCTGCTGTGCATGCCCCTGGTGGCGGGGGCTGAGATATACGGCACCCTGTACAGCTGGGAGCTTGAGCCGCTGGACAATGTGCTGGTGTGGATTAACACCACGCCAGAGCAGAAGGTGGTGGCGAGGGATGGCACCTACTCCTTCACCGTGCCCCCCGGGCACTACGTGCTCAGAGCCAGCTACAACGGCACCCTGCAGCTTGAGGCGGTGGAGGAGGTGACGGTGGTTGAGGAGGGGAGGTACAGGATTGACCTCATACTCTTCCCCGTGCTGGAGGAGGACCTGCAGGAGGATGAGATTGAGGCTGTGCTGCCGGGGAATGGCTCGGGCTGGTGGTTGCTTGCTGCTCTGGCTGCTGCTGCGGGGGCTGCGGTTTACCTGCTGGCGAGGAGGAGAAGAGGGGCGAAGGAGGAGGAGCAGCTTCCCGAGGACCTGGCGGAGCTGCTGGAGATTATAAGGAGGGAAGGAGGCAGGGTGAAGCAGAGCGAGCTCAGGAGGATTGTGGGCTGCTCTGAGGCGAAGCTCAGCCTGATGCTTGCTGACCTGGAGCACAGGGGGAGGATCAGGAAGATCAGGAAGGGCAGGGGCAACATAATCGTGCTCAGGTAGTGGAGCAGTGGGGGGAGGGGGACCCCCGGAGTTTCCGAGAAGCAGCTCTGCAGAGCCTCCGGGGGTATGTTTAATACGTGCCTGAGGGGTATTAAAGTTTG
>JAADFH010000031.1 GCA_013152995.1 Methanobacteriota archaeon | reverse complement strand
GAGAGGCTGAGGTTTGTGTACAAGCCGATAGTGTGGGGTGAGCAGTCCATAAAGACGGCGGAGGCTTACATTCTCGCGGAGCGCTACGGGCTTGGCGAGGAGTTTGCGGATGCGCTGTTCAGTGCCAAGTTTGAGCAGGGCAGGAACATAAGCGACCTGGGGGTTATCATCCAGGTCGGCAGGAGCGTGGGGCTCGGGGATGAGTGGGCAGAGGCGCTTGAGGCTGGCGAAGCTAAGGAGGAGGCGGAGAGCAACATACAGCTTGCGGCGGAGTACAGGGTGAGAGAGACGCCCACGCTGATAGTCAACGGCAGAATCGTGGTGAGCCCACATCCAACGGGTGATGATGTTGCGAAGATGGCTCAGAATCTGGACAGAATCATTCAGGAGCTGCTTTCCTGACCCTGGAGCTTGAGCCTCTCCCTCTCCGCTATTTCGCTGAACTTTTCTGCCATGCTCCCGGGCATGGAGTTGCTGTCGGCGAGCACCTTTGAGATGTCCCTCGCCAGCACGAATATGGCGTACATCTGCTCCGACTTCTTTCTGTGGATGTGGTGCGGACTTATGCCCAGCTCCCGGTACTCCCTGAAGTACTCCTCCGGCACACCGCTGTCAACCAGAAGGCGCATCAGGTAGTTCAGAAACTGGTGAAGGTAGAGCAAATCCTCTTTGTACATTCATCAACATCTTGTACTCTGGGAGATAAAAAGTTTACTCAGGCATGCACCTGTGGCGGGGCTATGCATCACGGGAATAACCATAACACTGGTGCTCGTGAATCACCGCACAGTGGTATAGGCACGAAAGCGCACGGAGAGTTAAAAATGGAGGCATGAGATGTCAAAATCTGCGATACTTCTGGTTGAGTTTCAGAATCAGTGGTTAGCCGGAGGGTTTTACGGCTGGCTGCTCAGAGGACAGCTGGAGTCAAGGAGGGTGGTTGAGAACACGCTCAGGCTGCTTGAGTACGCGAGAGCTTCGGGGATGATGGTCGTGCACGCTCCTCTGGTGATAGACCCGGAGAACAGGAGAACGCTGTTCGCCCACCTCACCTTCGGCAGGGTGTTCACCAGGGGGAGGAGGTGCAGCGAGATTCCGGGGGAGTTCCTGAGGGATGGGGATGCGGTGGTGAGCGGCAGGTACAGCTTTGATGTGTTCAGGGGGAGCAACCTCCAGGAGATTCTGAGCGGTGGAGGGGTGGAGAGGGTTTACGTGTGCGGCTTCACCACCGATGTGTGCGTTGCAAGAGCCATGCAGAGGCTGGAGGAGCGGGGCTACGAGAGCTATCTGGTGTCTGACTGCACGGCAACGCTGTGCTCCTTTCTGCAGAGGCGGACGGAGAGGAAGTTTGGAGGCAGAGTTGTGCACTCGGAGAGCATTCCCGAGCTTGAGCGCTCCCGCTCTGTTACACAGAAAGCTTAAATATTGCACCGCTCTATCCGTAACCCATGAAGCGCCTGGTGATGAAGTTCGGCGGCACCAGCGTGGGCAGTGCCGACAGGATACTCAGGGTGGCAGGGCTGGTTGAGAGGTACAGGGCGCCGGAGACGGTGGTGGTGGTGAGCGCGATGAGCGGGGTTACGGACAGGCTTGAGGAGATGGCTCACCGCACCTCCGAGGGTGCTGACGAGGCGAGCATCAGGAGCTTTGTGGAGCATCTGCGCAGGAGGCATCTAAGCGTAGCCGCGAAGATTGTGGAGCTCGGCGGAAGGGATGTGAGGGATGAGATAGAGGCGCTGCTGGGGGAGCTTGAGAAGATTCTGGTGGGCATCTCCTACGTGGGCGAGCTCACTCCCCGCTCTCTTGACTACGTGCTCTCCTTCGGGGAGAGGCTGTGCGCACCCCTGCTGAGCGCAGCCCTGGAGGCGAGGGGCATGCCCTCGGAGTGGTTCACGGGCTATGAGGCTGGGATAGTTACCGACTCCTGCTTTGGCAGGGCGAGACCGCTGATGGAGCTCACCAGGGAGCGGGTGAGGGAGGTGCTGCTTCCCAGGCTGAGGGGCTCCATACCCGTGGTCACTGGCTTTATCGCGGGTGATGAGAAGGGCAGGATTACCACCCTGGGCAGGGGTGGCTCCGACTACTCCGCTGCGATTCTGGGAGCGGTGCTGGATGCAGATGAGATATGGATATGGAGCGATGTTGACGGCATACTAACCACCGACCCCTCGCTGGTTGAGGATGCGAAGGTTATTGATGTGCTCTCCTACACCGAAGCCATGGAGCTGGCGTACTTCGGTGCGAAGGTGCTGCACCCCAAGACCATTGAGCCGGCGATGGAGAAGGGCATACCCGTGAGGGTGCGGAACACCTTCAACCCCGACTGTGAGGGCACGCTCATAGTGAGCGAGCAGGAGAAGAGCGACAGCATAGTCAAGGCTATAAGCGTCATGCGGGATGTAGCCCTGCTGAACATCTCCGGCGTGGGGATGATAGGCGTGCCGGGGGTGGCGAGCCGCGTTTTCACAGCCCTCGCCCAGCAGAACATAAACATCCTCATGATATCCCAGGGCTCAAGCGAGGCAAACATCTCGGTGGTTGTGGAGAGAGGGGATGCGGAGCGTGCGGTGGAGGCGCTCAGGGAGGAGTTTCTGGGTGCAAACGTGGTGCGCAAGGTTGAGTACGAGGAGGATGTGGCGATAATCGCCGTGGTGGGTGCGGGGATGAGGGGTACCAAGGGGGTTGCAGCAAGGGTATTCACGGCGGTTGCCAGCGCTGATGTGAACGTGCTCATGATTGCCCAGGGCTCAAGCGAGGTTAACATCTCCTTTGTGGTGAGCTCTGCGGACGCTGAGAGGGCTGCGAGCGCGCTGCACAGGGAGTTCATAAACGGTGGTTGAGATGAAGAGGGTGCCCTACCATCCCACACCTCCCGACAGGGCGAGGGAGCTGCTGGAGCTTGCGGAGCTGCAGGAGGGTGAGCTGCTGGTTGACTTAGGGTGCGGAGAGGGAAACGTGCTCATCACCGCCGCGCAGGACTTCGGCGCCCGTGCGGTGGGCATAGAGATTGATGCGGCTCTTGTAGAGACCGCGAGGCGCAGGCTGCGGGAGCTCAACCTGGAGAGCGTGGAGGTGATTCAGGGGGACCTGTTCTCGCCCCGCTTCTGGAGGCATCTCGGTGGTGAGGGGTTTACGGTGGCTGAGGCGGATGTTGTTGCGATATACCTGAACTTTGAGGCGCACCGCCTCCTCAAGCCGATGCTTGAAAAGGAGCTCAGGGATGGTGCGAGGGTGGCATCCTACGAGTTCTTCGTGTACGGCTGGAAGCCTGTCAGGGAGAAGCCCATGATGTTCGTCTTCAGGAAGGGCGAGAGTTTCTGAGGCTGTTCCTGCAGGGGAACTCCACCCCCGCCGCTGCTCCTGGCTTCAGCACACTCCCGCAGTTGCCTGTGCTGCGCCAGCACGCCTCAGCAGCCTCCAGGTCGGCAGGGGTGTCTATCTCTATCCAGGGCAGCCCGCGGGTGGGGGCAAACTCCACCCTGTGCCCGCGCTCAATCAGCTTCTTGAAGGCTTCTTCGTAGTACACCCCCATGCCCTGCTCCTCCATGACCTTCCTGAGGGCGCTGAAGAACTCCGCCACCATGCTGCCGGAGACCAAGGCTATTCCCGTGTACTCGCCGTGCGCCTCCTCTGGAGGAATCTGCTTGCTGATGTCCAGCACCTCCCTGCCCCTGAGCACCACCTTCATCTCCTCCTCCCCGAGCTCCCGCCTCAGGTCCACCAGCAGTGCAACGCCTGCATGCCTGAGCTCCATCAGGCTCTCAAGCACCCCGGGATGGAAGTACACATCGGAGTTTACTATTATAAAACCCTCATCCACCTCGCCCTCCACCAGGCTCAGGCTGTAGATGTTGTTGGTGGTGTCATAGACAGGATTCCTGATGTAGCTCACCCGGAGCCCGAACGCCGAGCCGTCGCCCACGCAGCCGCGCAGCACCTCCTCTCCGTGCCCTGTGATTATTATAGCCTCCCTCACGCCCGCTGCGGATAGGCTGGTGAGGATGTGGGCTATGAGCGGCTTTCCGCCAACGGTGAGCAGGGTTTTTGGCTTGTATCTGGTGAATTCGCCGAGCCTGCTACCAAGCCCGGCGGCAAGAATAACCGCTTTCATGGTTTCACCGCTTTAAATCAGGTAATGAACTACAATAATATTTCTTGTGATTAATCTTCAGGAGCAGGGTGAAGGGTCTGGCTTACCTGATATGCCGGATGTCTGGAGCAACGGGAGCTGGCAGAGATGGAGTTCAGGTATCCTCTCACTCATTACGTGTACAGGCGTTTCTCAATCCCCCTCGCCAGACTCATGCTCAGCACCCCCATCACACCCAACGCTCTTACTGTTATATCCACCCTCCTGGGCTTCTATGCCGCCTACCTCATAGGCACTGGCAGCTCTTTGCCGGGGGTTGCGGTTCTCCTGCTCTCGCAGGTGCTGGACTGTGCAGACGGCGACTTAGCCAGGCTCTCGGGCAGGGTTACCAGAGCGGGTGCGTACCTGGACAGGGTGCTGGACAGGTTTGTTGATGCGGCGCTGATAATAGCGCTCATAGCCCTCAACCCGGCAGAGTACTGGCTCGTGGGCACCCTCGCCATAACCGGCACCTTCCTGGTCAGCGTCACCAGGATAATGGCGGAGGCGGTGGGTGCGGAGTGCAAGGTTGGAATAGCCACCAGGGACTTCAGGATTCTGGCGATAATGCTGGGTGTGCTCTCGGGAGAGGTGTACCTGCTCCTGGTGTTTCTTGCGGTGCTGGGCTTCGTGACCGCCCTTCACAGGATGCTCCACTCCCTGCGCCAGATGTGGTAGCCATGATATTCAAACACTTCAAGCAGGTGCTTCTGCCCGTGGATGTCAGAATCCACAGGAATGCGATAGCTCACCTGCCAAAACTGGTGCGCAGGTACGGGCTGAAGAAGGTGATGGTCGTCACGGGTCCCAGGACCTACGAGATAGCGGGCAGAAAGGTTGAGAAGCTGCTCTCGGGCAGCGGCTGCGAGGACTGCAGGTACAGCGTGTTCATCGTGAAGACCGCCTCCAGGGGGAGCGCCAAGAAGATTGAGCAGGAGATGCGCGGCGACCTGGGGGACTACGATGCGGTTATAGGTGTGGGCGGGGGGAAGGTGCTGGATGTGTCAAAGGTGGTCGCCTACCACTCCAACGCCCTGCTGATAAGCATACCCACCAACGCCGCCCATGACGGCATCGCCTCCCCGCTGGCGAGCTTCAAGGAGAGCGGGATGCCCATCTCAATAAAGGCAGCCTCCCCCATCTCAATTCTGGCAGACCTGGAGATAATCCGCAAGAGCCCCGTGAGGCTGCTGCGCTCCGGCTATGGCGACCTGATATCCAACATGGTTGAGGTGAAGGACTGGCTGCTGGGGGTGGAGAAGGCTGATGAGGACTACGATGAGATAGTTGCGGGAATCTCAACCATGCCCGCGATGCTGCTGCTGACTTCAAGAACACCGACTACCTCAGGCTTCTCGTCAGGGGGCTCATCCTCGGGGGTCTGGCGATAAGCATATACGGCACCTCACGCCCCGTCTCAGGCTCCGCGCACAAGTTCAGCCACGCCCTGGACTACCTGGGCTACGGCAGGGGCACCCACGGGGAGCAGGTGGGCGTGGGCACGATACTGATGGAGTACCTGCACCAGCACTACTACGGCGAGGGCGACTGGGAGCTGCTCAAGTACTCCTTGGAGAAGGTGCTCGCCCCCACAACCGCGCGTGAGCTCGGGCTGACGCGCAGGCAGGTGCTTGAGGCGCTGATGTACGCCAGGCGCATACGCCCGTCCCGCTACACCATCCTGGAGGACCAGAACCCCACGAAGAAGGAGTTTGAGATATGCATAGAGAAGACGGGGGTGTGCAGGTAGCGGAGGGTGCAGGTGGTCACCATAGCCTTTGCCAAGGGTGAGGCAGCACCCGTGCTCATCGGCACCATCTTCTACACCGGGCAGAGGTTGCTGAAGGGGGGCAGGCGTGAGTTTGACAGAGCCGCTGCGGAGAGGCTGATAGCGCAGCAGGCGGAGCTTGCGGAGCTCACGGGTTTGAGTAGCATGCTTGACCTGGTGCTGCTCTCGCCGGAGGAGGTGCAGGTGTACATAGACTTTGTGGCTGAGGTTACTGACATGCCCTTCGCCGCCGGTGCTGCAAGGGAGGAGCTCAGGCTGGCAGCGGCACGCTACGTGGCTGAGGTGGGGCTACAGCGGCGATACCTGCACAACAGCCTCTCGCTGCTCTCCGGCAACCCCGGCGAGGCGGAGCAGCTTGCTGAGCTGGGGGTACGCAGCGCCATTCTCCTGCTCCACTCCCGGCGGCATGGGGAGAGGCTGGAGCAGGCGGAGAGGCTGGTGAAGCTGGCGTCTCGTGCAGGGCTGCGCGAGCTGCTGGTGGACCTGGGTATTGTCAGCCTCAGCGGCATGCAGAAGGTGCTGGAGGAGGGTTTGCAGATAAGGCAGGCGCTCGGCGTTAAGGTGGGGTGTGCCCCAGCCAACGCCACTCACCTGGCGAGGGAGGCTGTGGAGAGGCTCGGGGGCAGCACCAGCTTTGTGGGACTTGACAGCGCGGTCCATGGCGTGGCGGCGATGTACTGCGACTTTCTCATGTACGGGGCAATAGAGCACGCCCCCTGGATATTTCCCGCGGTGGCAGGGGTTAGAGCGCTCGCCTCTGAGAGAAGTACAGAATCTCCATTCTGAGCCCCATCTCATCGTACTCAGGCTCCGGGGGCAGCGCCTCAAACCCCCGCTTGAGCCCGAGCCAGGCGGTAACCGCAGCGGCGAGCGCATCCAGCAGGTCGCTGGCTGGGATGCCAGGAGCCTCTGCGCTGCACCCGCACCACCTCATGAGCACCCTTCTGCGCTCCTCCACACCCTCCCTGCTATGCTTGCTGTGCCTCATCGCATGCCCCGCCAGCCCGAAGAAGCAGACCTCGGGATGCGTCTCCCTCACCCTCTCCCTGGCGCTTCTGCAGCGCAGCAGCAGTGAGTCAACCTCCCTGATTCTCCTGCAGAGGTTCCAGCTCTGCAGGCTAAGCCTTCGCCCCGTAACCTGCAGGTTGAGCCTGCTCGCCTCGCTGTAGCTCTCAGCGTACACCGCCTGCCTGCAGGGCACCTGAAAAACGCTGGCACTCCTGGGTCTGCCCAGCAGCCTCCTCGCCAGGACGTCGCAGGTTCTCACTCCCCTGCTGCCCGGCAGCCCTATGGGAATATCCACCAGCACCAGCCTGAGCTCAGACTTCAGCTCATCCCAGAGGGATGCGAAGTCATGGAAGAGGCGCACCTCCACCTCGCTGCCATCGTAGAGCGCTGCAACCCAGCCCTTCCTGCACACATCCGCCCCCGCTATCACCCACGCATCATCTCCTCCATCACAGCCTCCCAGGTGCTTATCAGCTCCTCCTCCCTGCCCTTCTCAACCATGGACGCGGCGGCTATGCGGTGGCTTGCGTCCGCGCTCCCGCCCAGCCGTTCGGTGGCTTCGGGCAGGGTGACATCCAGCCCCGGCACCTCCCCAGCCAGCACCTTCTTCTCTAAGGGTGCAGGAGCTCTGAAGCTCACCTTAACCCCCTCCCAGTCAACCCTGCCGATGTCAGGCAGCTCTGGCAGAAAGTCCTGAAAACCCGCCACGAACTTTGAGTCGTCCACAAAGCTCATGTCCTTTATCGTGTGGCAGAACAGCCCGATTACCTTCACCCCCATGGGTGCGAATCTGTCACCCACGTGGAACCACTGCACATACCTGCCCCTGTTGAAGCCCTTGTCCCTGAGCTCCAGCATCTTCTCCCTGAACTTCTCCTCCCTGAGCTTCTTCAGCTCCTCCGCTCGTTTGATGCCCTTCTCGGAGGCACCCTGCAGCGCAACCTGCACAGCCAGCTTGAAGTCAGCGCTGTAGTACCCGACAGAGCCCAGGGTGGTGAGCACATCTGCAATGACATCCGCGAACTCCCCGTACTTAGTGAGGTGGTACCTCTCTCTGCTGTCCTCAATCATGATCTTCGCAGCCCCCGTGCTCACCGCTCTGTCAAGAGCATACCTGTCGTACCCCAGTATTCCGCCGCTCCTGTCGTGGTAGTCGCCCACCGAGCCAATTACCGCTATGCCTGCAAGCTCCCTGTCTATCTCCTCCTCCACCTTCAGCTTCTTTGCACCGCTGTTGTTCAGCGGCGGGCAGGAGTCAACACCCGAGGCAATGAGGTACCTGCAGAAGAGGTAGGCTAAGGTGGAGGCAGAGATGAACACATCGCCGCTGATTCCGAAGAGCTCGGGGTTAGCCACCACTATTTTGCTGCCCTCCACCCACCTCGCGGGGTGGTGGTCAAGAATCAGCACCAGGTTTCTTCCTGAATCAATGTCTCTTATGAGCTCGCCTGCAAGCCCGCCCAGGTCGGTGTATATCACCAGCTCCCCCTCTCTGCGGTGTATCTTCTCCACCACCGCAGGATGCACCCGCTCTATGCAGAACATCTGGGGCTCAAAGCCTAAGTGGGAGAAGGTTCTGTAGAGTATTGAGCCCGCGCAGATTCCGTCGGCGTCGTTGTGGTGCACCACCGTTACCCTGTCAAACTCCACCGAGCATATACCGCGCTTGGCATTCTCAAGCGCCACCAGCAGGTCCCCGCCTATGAACTCCTTCAGCATTCTCACACCTCCAGCTCGGCGATGCTCTCAATCACGTAATCAGGCTTCACCTGCGACGCCTCAACATCCTCCCGCCTGGTAACACCCGTGAGCACGAGCGCCGTATCAACACCCACATTCCTGCCAGCCAGCACGTCGCTCTCAATTATGTCCCCCACCATCAGGCACTCCTCCTTAGGCACACCCAGCACCTCCAGTGCCTGCTCCATTATGGGCTTGGAGGGCTTGCCGATGACCACGGGCTCCCTTCCTGTGATGTACTGCAGCGCTCCCACCACTGCGCCCGTGCCGGGCAGGATGCCCTTCTCCGAGGGGTACAGCTTGTCGGCGTTGGTGCTCACCCAGGGGCAGCCTCTGAGCAGCATTGCAGTGGCGTTGCTCAGCTTCTGGTAGCTTATGTCCGGGTCTGAGCCCGTCACCAGCACCTCAGCCTTTGCGGGCTGCTGGGTCAGCCTGATGCCAGCGCGCAGCAGCTCCTTCATCAGCCCCAGCGCACCCACAGCATAGACTCTCCTGCCTCCGTATCTCTCTGCCACGTACCTGGCGGTGGCGTAGGTGGCGGGTATGAGCTCCCTCTCCTCAATCGGCAGCCCCATCTCCTGGATTTTCTCTGCATAGTCCTCCCTGGAGAGGGTGGAATTGTTGCTCACAAACACTATGCGACGTCCCTTTCTCTTTAACCTCTCTATCGCCTCAGCCGCACCCGGCACAGGCTCGGAGCCCCTGTACAGCACACCATCCATATCAAATATGTACCCAGCGTACCGCCTCATTCCATACCTCCTGCAAGATAACCGCTCGCTATGGCAACACCCCACCCGCTCTTCTCGGTGCAGTAGTCATAGCCCGCAAGCAGGGCGCCGGCGATGCGCAGGTTCTCCACCCGCTCCCCGTGGCGCATTGCCCTTAGCCTGCTGTCCACCCTGACTCCAGAAAGCGCATACGGATGCCCGTTCTCGGGCAGCGGAATCTTCTGCAGCTGTATGCTTCCGGAGACATCCAGTCCCAGCACGGGCTCGCGGAGCCCGCGCATACCTCCGCCAACCCAGTCCCCGGTGGCGAGCACAAAGGCGTCTGCCCTGTAGCTCCCCCTGGCACCTGTGAGCTCCT
>JAADFH010000030.1 GCA_013152995.1 Methanobacteriota archaeon | reverse complement strand
GCGGGTGCCGCAAACAGGGTGCCGGTGCTGATAGATGGCTTCATCTCCACCGCGGGTGCGCTGGTTGCAGCGGGCATAGCACCCGCAGCTAAGGAGTACATGCTCGCCTCCCACCAGTCAGCAGAGCCGGGGCACAGAATCATGCTGGAGCACCTCTCGCTGAGACCCATACTGAACCTGGACCTCAGGCTGGGTGAGGGCACGGGCGCGGCGCTTGCCATGAGCATCGTGGAGGCGAGCGTGAGGGTGCTCAGGGAGATGGCTACCTTTGATGAGGCGGGGGTGGAGGAGAAGATCGGGTAGGTAAATTTGTAGAGGTTAAGTTTGAGTGCTGGCTGGCTGTCAGGATACCGATGACAGGAGGTAGATGAATGGCAAAGGTGTACGTGAGATTTGAGACTCCCAAGGAGATTGCTGACAAGGCATACGAGGCGGTGGAGCTGGCAAGGAGCACGGGCAAGATTGCCAAGGGTGCGAATGAGGTGACGAAGTACGCCGAGAGAGGGCAGGGCATGCTGGTGGTGATAAGCGAGGATGTTGAGCCGCCGGAGATAGTGGCTCACCTGCCCGCGCTGTGCGAGGAGCGTGGGATACCCTACGTGTACGTGCCCAGCAAGCATGAGCTGGGCAAAGCTTGCGGCATTGATGTCGCCTCATCCTCGGCATGCATCGTGGCTCCTGGAAAAGCCAAGGAGCTGGTTGAGGAGATAGCGGAGAAGGTTAAGGCGCTGAAGAAGTGATGTGCTATGGCGAGAGAGGAGACCGAGGGCGTGCCTGCAGAGGTGGTTGAGGTCGTTGGCAGAACGGGCATGACTGGTGAGATTCTGCAGGTGAAGGTGCGCATCCTGGAGGGCAGGGACAAGGGCAGGATTATACGCAGGAATGTCAAGGGTCCGACCAGGGTGGGCGACATAATAATACTCATGGAGACGGAGCGTGAGGCAAGGGAGCTCAAGGTGCCGTAGGTGGTGACGGTGGAGATAAAGAGGTGCAGCTTCTGCGATGGCGAGATTGAGCCCGGCACGGGCAAGATGTTCGTGAAGCGGGATGGCTCCCTGCTCTACTTCTGCTCCAGCAAGTGCGAGAAGAACATGCTGAAGCTGGGCAGAAACCCGCGAAGGATTAGGTGGACGGGAAGAGGCTGAAGGAGCGCTGGCAGGATGGAGAGAACCCTGCTGATAGTGAAGCCGGATGGAGTTATGAGAGGGCTGGTGGGGGAGGTTATCTCCAGGGTTGAGAGGAGGGGGCTGAAGCTGGTGGCTATGAAGATGGTGCAGGTGAGCAGGGAGCTTGCGGAGAGGCACTACGCTGAGCACAGGGAGAAGCCGTTCTTTGAGCAGCTCGTGGGCTACATCACCTCTGCACCCGTGGTTGTGGCGGTGGTGGAGGGCGCAAATGCGGTGAAGGTGGTGCGCAGGATGGTCGGCGCCACATCGCCAGCGGAGGCGGAACCTGGAAGTATACGCGGGGACTTTGCCCTGGACATAGGCAGGAATGTGGTGCACGCAAGCGACTCGCCAGAGGCTGCAGAGCGTGAGATTGCGCTGTTTTTTTCTCCTGAGGAGATTCTCAGCTACTCACGTGCTGATGAGCGCTGGGTGTATGAGTAGAAGCAGGAGAAGAGGAAAGCAGGATGATACGCCAGCCCATTGTAGCGGTTCTGGGGCATGTGGACCACGGCAAGACAACGCTGCTGGACAGAATCAGGGGTACAGCGGTGGCTGCAAGGGAGGCTGGCGGCATAACCCAGCACATCGGCGCTACAGAGGTGCCCATAGATGTTATAGAGAAGCTGTGCGGCGGGTTGCTGAAGCAGCTCAAGGTGGAGCTGACCATACCGGGGCTGCTCTTCATAGACACCCCGGGGCATGAAGCCTTCACCTCCCTGCGCAGGCGCGGCGGCGCTCTGGCAGACTTGGCGGTGCTGGTGGTGGACATAAACGAGGGCTTCAAGGCGCAGACGGTGGAGGCGGTGGAGATTCTGAGGGAGCACCGCACACCCTTCATTGTTGCAGCAAACAAGATTGACCGCATCCACGGCTGGGTGAGCTTTGAGAACTTCCCCTTCTCGCACGCGCTGCTGAAGCAGAATGAGGAGGTGAAGCAGAAGCTTGAGAACCTGCTGTACATGCTGGTGGGAGACCTGCACAAACTGGGCTTCAATTCGGAGAGGTTTGATAGGGTTAAGGAGTTTGAGAGGCAGGTGGCTATTGTGCCAGTTAGTGCGCTCACGGGCGAGGGCATACCCGAGCTGCTGATGCTGCTCACAGGTCTGGCGCAGAAGTTTCTGGGCAGGAAGCTGGACATAAATACAGAGAAGCCGGGCAGGGGAACGGTGCTGGAGGTGAAGGAGGAGGTGGGCTTGGGTACAACGCTGGATGTTATAGTGTATGAGGGCAGGTTCAGAAGGGGTGATACCATAGTGGTGGCGGGGAGGGATGGGATAGTGGTCACAAGGGTGAGGTCGCTGCTAAAGCCCAAGCCGCTGGATGAAATCAGGGACCCCAGGCACAGGTTCCAGCAGGTGCAGGAGGTGCACGCCAGCGCGGGTGTTAAGATTACAGCCCCCAAGCTTGAGAGCGTCATCGCTGGTTCGCCTGTGATGGTGGCTGAGGATGTTGAAAGGGCGGTGGAGGAGCTGAGGAGCGAAATCGCAGGGATAAGGATTGCCACCGAGAAGCTGGGGGTGGTGCTGAAGGCTGACACCCTGGGCTCGCTTGAGGCGCTCGCAGGCATGCTGGGCAGGCGGGGGATACCAGTGAGGTACGCTGACGTTGGGGATGTGGCGAGGAGGGATGTGCTGGAGGCTGAGGCGGTCAGGGAGGAGAGCCCGGAGCTGGGAGTGGTGCTGGGGTTCAATGTGAGGGTTCGCAAGGATGCTGAGGCGAGGGCGAACGAGAAGGGTGTGCCCATAATAGTTGAGAACGTGATATACCGCCTGGTGGAGGAGTACGAGATGCACGTGGAGATGGAGAAGGCTAAGCTCAGAGCCCAGGAGTTTGAGAAGCTTGCAAGACCTGCAAAGGTGCAGGTGATTCAGGTGTTCAGGATGAGCAAGCCGGCGATTGTTGGCGTGGAGGTGCTCGCCGGTACGCTCAGACCCAGGGTGAGGCTGATGAATGAGAATGGCAGGGCGGTGGGAAGTGTGAAGAGCATTGAGGAGCGCGGGGAGAGCC
This sequence comes from Methanobacteriota archaeon, assembly GCA_013152995.1. Classification (GTDB taxonomy): domain Archaea; phylum Hydrothermarchaeota; class Hydrothermarchaeia; order Hydrothermarchaeales; family BMS3B; genus JAADFH01. Next base: position 2,441 of record JAADFH010000030.1, on the reverse strand, counting down.
TGCAGGAGGCTAAGAAGGGGATGCAGGTGGGGGTGAGCATAGAGGGGGGTGTGGTGGGCAGAAACCTGGAGGAGGGGGATGTGCTGCTGGTGGATATGCCGGAGGCGGACGCAAAGTTAATAAGTCAGAAGTACAGAGAGTTCCTGAGCGAAGATGAGGTTGAGGCTCTTGAGGATATTCTCAGGATAAAGCGCAGAGATAATCCTTTCTGGGCGGTAGGTGAGTAGGATGAGTGAGAATGAGAGGAAGACCGTGGCTATGATGGTGCTTTCTGAACCTGATACGGGTAGAGCGTACAAGGTCTCCCTGACCGAGGATGAAATGAAGGCAATCGTTGGAAGAAAGATCGGGGATGTGATTGATGGCAGCGCCATAGGCTTACCGGGGCTGAAGATTCAGCTCACCGGCGGAAGCGACCGCGATGGGTTTCCCATGCGCAGGGATGTGCACGGTGCGGTGAGGAGAAGGATTCTGCTGCGCTCCCCTCCAGGCTTCAGACCCAGGGAGAGGGGTGAGGTGCGCAGGAAGAGGGTCAGGGGAAATGTTTATGTGCCTGAGATAGTGCAGGTTAATGCTAAAATCGTGGAGAAGGGCGAGAAAAGTGTGGAGGAGATGGTAAAGGAAAGGGAAGGATGAAAAGGGGGAGTTGAGATTCCGCAGTCTGAGGTTAATATAGGTCTCGTGGGGCATGTGGACCACGGCAAGACAACGCTCACGCAGGCGCTCTCCGGCAAGTGGACGGATGAGCACAGCGAGGAGATAAAGCGCGGGATATCCATCAGGCTGGGGTATGCGAGCATAAGCTTCAGGAGGTGCGGGAGCTGCGGCTTCTACACCACGGCGCTGAAGTGCCCGAGATGCGGGGCTGAGACGCAGTTCCTGCGTGAGGTTTCTTTTGTTGACTCCCCGGGGCATGAGACGCTCATGGCGACGATGCTGAGCGGCGCCGCAATAATGGATGGCGCGGTGCTGGTGATTGCAGCCAACGAGCCCTGCCCGCAGCCCCAGACCAAGGAGCATCTGATGGCGCTGCAGATTATAGGGATAAGGAATGTGGTGATTGCGCAGAATAAGATTGACATAGTGACGAAGGAGCAGGCGCTCAGGAGCTATGAGGAGATTAAGGAGTTTGTGAAGGGTACGGTGGCTGAGGATGCACCTGTAATCCCCATAGCGGCGCAGCACAAGGCTAATATTGATGTGCTGATTCAGGCGATTGAGGAGCGGATTCCCACACCAAAGAGGGATGAGAGCAAGCCCGCAAGGATGTACATCGCAAGGAGCTTTGATGTGAACAAGCCAGGAACAAAGCCCGAGGAGCTCAAGGGGGGTGTAGTGGGAGGGTCGCTGATTCAGGGTGTGCTCAGGGTGGGGGATGAGATTGAGATTCGCCCGGGCTACAGGACCATGGAGGGCGGCGAGACCAGGTGGCAGCCGCTGTTCAGCGAGGTGGTGTCGCTGCACGCGGGCAGGGAGCGGGTGCAGGAGGCTCGTCCCGGCGGGCTGATCGGCATAGGCACCAAGTTTGACCCGAGCCTCACCAAGTCTGATGGTCTCTCGGGGATGGTGCTGGGAAAGCCGGGTACGCTGCCGCCCACGTGGGAGGAGCTCACCATAGAGCCCCACCTGATGGAGAGGGTGGTGGGTGCAAAGGAGGAGCTTGAGGTGGAGAGCATAAAGACCTCGGAGCCGCTCATGCTCAACGTGGGCACCGCAACCACCATAGGCACGGTAACCTCGGCGAGGGAGGATGTGGTGGAGCTGAAGCTGAAGCTGCCCGTGTGTGCACTTGAGGGCGACAGGGTGGCAATCTCCAGGAGAATTGGCGCCAGATGGAGGCTTATAGGCTACGGGGTAATAGTGTGAATGCGCGCCGTACTGGACACGAGCTTCCTGCTGATGCACCTGCAGGAGAGGGTGGATGTGTTCACGGAGCTCAAGCTCATGCTGGGTGAGGTGGAGCTGGTGGTGCCGGAGCAGGTGCTTGAGGAGCTGGAGAGGCTGGCTGAAAGGGGGGGCAGGATGGGGAGGTTTGCACGCTCTGCACTGGAGGTTGCCAGGCGCAGGTGCAGGGTGGTGAGGGTCAGAGCAGGGAGCGCAGACGAGGCGGTGGAGAGGCTGGCTGGAAGGGGTACAATAATCTGCACCAACGATAAAGTTTTAAAGGAGAGGGTCAGAAAAAGAGGCTCACCGGTTGTATTCATGAGAGCCCGCTCAAAGCTGGTGCTGGAAGGATACGTGTGATAAGGAGGCAGGAGTTATGGAGATAGCTGTGGTTTCAGCTCTACTCAGTATTCTGGCTCTGGGATTTGCAGGATACCTGGTAAGGGATGTGCTCAGGTATGATGCAGGTAGTGAGAAGATGCAGAGCATTGCAAGGGCGATACAGGAGGGGGCAATGGCGTACCTGAACCGCCAGTACCGCACGATTGCGGTTTTTG
>JAADFH010000029.1 GCA_013152995.1 Methanobacteriota archaeon | reverse complement strand
GCAAACTTAGAAGGTGCCACCTCCCTGCAATCCCCCAGCACAGGCTCAACGATGTGCTCAACCCTGTTCAGGCGAACATTCTCGCACAGCAGCTCAAAGGTCTCCCTGCGCTTCTCTATGGCGACAATCTTCTCAGGAGAGGCGTGCTTCGCCATGGGTATGGTGAACTGCCCGATCCCTGCAAACATGTCCACCACCCTCTCCCCCCTGAGCTCAAGCTGCGCCATTCTCAGCCTCTCCCCCTGATTCCCGCTGGAGAACATCACCCTGCACGGGTCAACCCTGAACACGCACCTGTTCTCCCTGTGCAGGGTGAGCGTGTTCTCATCTCCAGCCACCACCTCCGCCACCGGGTAGCGCAGCTCATGCACTATGCGCTGCCTGACCACCACACTCCTCGCCCTCGGATGAAGCTCAAGCGCCAGCTCACCTATCTCATACCTGCGGTGGTACAGCTCCTTAGGCAGGCTGAGAACAAGCACATCTCCTATCAGCTCCCAGCCGCCGCGCAGCAGCTCCGCATCCCTGCCGAGCCTCTCACGTGCGAGCCGCTTCAGCTCCTCAAAACTAACCCTGCGCCTGTGTCTGTGTGCCTGCATGACACCTAAAGCAGCAGCTTCAGCAGGGCTCCCGGGTCTCTGACCTCCACTGGCATTACACGCCCCAGCAGGCTGCCCCTTGCATCCCTGCCCGCTCTGAGCACCACCTTGCCCCTGTGCACCACTTCCACAGTGTACCCTGATTCCTCCAGCTCCTCCGCAATTTCCCTGAGCAGCGATATGCTCATCCCCGCATCCCCCTGATGAGTTCCTTCAGCGCTCCCGTATCCTCAATTGCCACCTCTATCTGCCTGTCCTCCCCCTCCTTTGCCCTTAACTCCAGCACCTCCCTGTCGCCGAGCAACACCTTAACCCTGAGCTTCTCCCTGCATATAAAATCAAGAAAGGGGGAGAGTTCCATATCACTTCTCCAGCACGATTTCAATAGCCGAGAGGCGTATGGTCTTGCCGTCCTCCGTGGTCACCTCCTCGGTGCCTATCTTGACATCCTTGACCTTCGCTTCCGGCATGAAGCGATTTCTGACAATCTCTGCCACGTCCACTGCTCTGCTTATAGCCTTGCCCCTCGCCTTTATCACCACCTCCTTGGCATTCCTGGTAAACTGGGTGCTGACTGCAAGCACATAATTCATCGCCGGCTTGTTTCCAACGTAAACCACGTCCTCTGCCATACCTGCCACCTCCTTATCTGGTAATAGTTTGAGGGGGTATTTATTATTTTTCCACCCCCTTGCTGCAGTACCTGCGCAACCCTTATATACCCACCGACTTCAAGTATATGGAGGAGGATAGTTATGGGGCTGAGAGATATATTCGGCAGGATTCAGACAGGCGCCGGGCAGAGTTTCACCAATATGGGTGATTACGTGGAAATTGAGGTGCAGGACAGCATGCCGGAGGTTTCAGCCACACGCTACGTCAAGGTGTGCAAGCTCTACGGCTTCGCTGACGTTGACATCTCGGCGAGGGAGCTCAGCAGGGGCAACGTGGTAATACTTGATATTAAGCCACTTGCGGAGAGGAGCATGAACGAGCTTAAGCATGCGGTGGACGAAATCAAGGAGACGGTCTCGGGCATGGGCGGCGACATCGTTGGCTTGACCGATTACCTGCTGGTTCTCACACCACCGCACATGCGCGTGGAGCGAAGTCCCGCACGTTCCGAGTTTGAGGAGTCGCTGGACAGGGTGAGGAAGAGGGGTGCAGGAGAGCGGTAGCCCTGGAGATGCGGCGCTCGCCACAACCTGCGCGGTGTGCGGTGGAAAAGCGAGGGTGAGTTTCAGGCAGCTTGAGATACCTCACTTTGGCAGGCTGATGCACAGCCTGCTGCTGTGTGAGGATTGCGGGTACAGGCATGCGGATATAATAAGCCTTGAGCAGCGTGAGCCTGCTAAGTACACCTTGAGGGTTGAGACTCCAGAGGACCTGAATGCCAGGGTTGTGCGCTCCAGCAGGGGCAGGGTGGAGCTTCCTGAGCTCGGGGTGACGATTGAGCCCGCTGCGGAGGCGCAGGGCTTCATAACCAACGTTGAGGGCGTGCTGCACAGAGTTAAGGAGGTGCTTGAGAGCTGCGTGCGCTGGGCTGAGGACGAGCAGAAGAGGCGGCGTGCTGAGGAGCTGGCGGAGAGGGTGCGCAGGGTGGTTGAGGGCGAGGAGAGGGTGACCATAGTAATCTCAGACCCCACGGGCTGCAGCGCTATCATCTCTGAGAAAGCGGTGAAGGAGGTGCTGGATGCTGCGGAAGGCTGACGCCAGGGTGAGGAGGGCGGTGGCTGAGACGGTGCGTGAGTACGGGGCGCAGCCGGAGATGCTGCTCAGCCGCGGGCAGCTCCTCGTTGACTCCGGGGGCAGGGTGAGCGTGTGCTCCAGGCGTGCCTATGAGGTGCTTGAGAGGCTCGGCGGAGCATGCCACTCCGCAGGTCTTGAGATAGGGCGCATGGAGGGGAGGCGCTTTGTGCTCGGGCTGGAGGGTGCCTGGCTTATAGCCGGCAGAGCCAGAAAGTACGTGCGGGTGAATGAGAAGGCGGAGCAGCTCGTGCTCTACGGCAGGGATGTGTTCAGGGGCTCGGTGGTTGAGATGGGTGAGCTCAGGGAGGGCGATGAGTGCATAGTTCTCAGCCCGAGGGGTGATGCCATAGCGCTGGGCAGGGTAGGCTCAGGAGATGTTTTCGTCGTCAATCTGCAGGATAGAGGAGCGTATCTCAGAAAGGGAGAGTAGTACCATGGCGCTGCAGAAGGGTGACTTCGTGAGGATAAATTACACGGGAAAGCTCAAGAAGAGCGGCAGGGTTTTTGATACCACCTACGAGGAGGTGGCAAAGAAGGAGGATATCTATGACCCCAGGATAAGGTTCAAGCCCCAGGCGGTGGTCGTGGGCGCGGGGCACGTTATACCAGGGCTGGACGAGGCGCTGGTGGGCATGGAGGTCGGTGAAACCAGGGAGGTGGAGATTCCGCCTGAGAAGGGCTTCGGGCTGAGGGACGAGAAGAAGCTGAAGCTCATACCGCTGAGGGAGTTCAGGAAGCAGAAGCTCAGACCGTATCCGGGGATGAAGGTGGAGATTGATGGCAACCCTGGCACCGTGAAGGCGGTCTCAGGGGGCAGAGTGCTGGTGGACTTCAACTCGGAGCTTGCAGGGGAGACCTTAGTGTACGAGGTGAACGTGGAGGAGAAGGTGAACAAGCTTGAGGAGAAGGTGAGGCTGCTGCTGGAGCGCCACTTTCCGTACGCCGAGCCCAATGAGCACGAGGTTGCCTGCGAGAATGGCAGGGTTACTGTGACGCTGAGCGACGCTGTTAAGTACAGCCAGAACAGCATGATATCAAAGCTCCTGGCTGCCAGGGAGATTCTGAAGCTTCTCCCGGAGGTTGAGGAGGTGGTGTTCCAGGAGGTGTTCAGGAGGGAGGAGAAATCTGAAGCTTAGGGTGCTTCAGGTTTTTGAGCTGGTTTCTCCGGAGCCCGCCGGCGGTGTGGAGCTGGCGGTGCTCAGCTTATCAAAGGAGCTTCTGAAGCTGGGGCACAGGGTGGAGGTGCTCACTGGCTCGTGGGGGGGCGAAAGGTATGCGGAGGTGGATGGGCTGAAGCTCAGGGCGGCAGAGCTTGCGGGGCTCATGGAGCGGAGCTACCACCGCACCTCCCTGAGCCTGCTGCGGCAGCTCGGGTTTGTGCCCGCCGCCCTGCGCTGTGGGGGGGAGTACGACATATACCACGGGCATGTGTACTCCGGAGGCTTGAGTGCCCTGCTCCTCGCCAGGCTTAGAGGTGGGGTGGCGGTGAACACCATCCACGGCTCCTACTACCCTGTGTGGAACCAGCTCGCCCCACGCCATGTTGCCGCGATGTACAGGCTGGGGGAGAGGTTGCTTGCGCCTGCGCTTGCCAGGCTCTGCGAGCTCCAGATACACACCGCCACCTACTTTGCAGAGCAGGTGCAGAGCTGGGGTGTGCCGGGGGAGAAGCTGTGCGTTATCCCCAACGGCGTGGATGCGGAGATGTTCTCTCCAGCCGTTAAGCCTGTGGAGGAGCATGAGCTGCCCGTGGTTTTCACAGCTAGGAGGCTGGTGAGGAAGACCGGCGTGGATGTGCTTCTCAGGGCTGCTCCCAGGGTGCTCGGAGAGGTTGAGTGCCTGTTTGTGGTGGCTGGGGATGGTCCGGAGAGGCAGAGGCTGGAGGCGCTTGCGAGGCGGCTGGGGGTGCAGCGCAGCTTCAGGTTTCTGGGCAGTGTGCCCCACGGCTCCCTTCCAGGCTACCTTGCAATGGCTGATGTGGTGGCGGTGCCCAGCATAATAGAGGCAACCAGCCTGTTCGTGCTTGAGGCTATGGCGATGGAGAAGCCGGTGGTTGCCACGCGTGTTGGCGGCATACCGGAGGTGATGTCCGAAAGGGAGGGCGTGCTGGTGGAGGCTGGCAACCCCGAGCAGCTTGCGCTGGCTCTGCTCACGCTCCTGCGTGATGAGTCCCTTCGCAGCGAGCTCGGCAGGCGTGCGAGGCAGCGGGTGCTCAGGGAGTTCACCTGGGGCAGTGTGGCGAGGAGGACGGAGCGCGAGTACCTGCGCCTGCTGGGCTAAAACCAGCTGTCAAGGCTCCTCTGCTTAGAGCTGAGCTTTTTCTCCATTTTTTCCAGCGCTTTCTCCACCCGCTCCTCTGAGAAGTCGTGCTCGTCGCAGAGGAAGCGCAGCACCCCCTCGCGGTCTGGAGGGCGCCACTCCAAGGTGTAGCTGTCGGTGACGCTGTGGCTGAGAAACAGCTCTCTAAGCTCTTCAACGCTGAAGTCCGCCCTGAGACCTTCTGCTTCAATCGCCTTCTCAGCACTGCCGTGCTTTTTTATCAGAGCCAGAGCTTTCTTGGGACCTATGCCCGGGACTCCGCCGGGGTTGTAGTCGGTGCCGGTGAGTATGGCGATGTCCACGAGCTGCTCACGGGTTATGCCGAGCTCTTCAAGGCACTTCTGCAGGTGCACCAGCTCTGGGTTGACCTCGGTGTAAGCCTGCCTGCCGGGGAGCTTGCGCCTGCCGGAGAGGGTGAGGTTGCGAACTAAGCGGGGGGAGCCGAAGAGCAGGGAGTCGTAGTCCTGGCTTGCCGCAGCGAACACGTCACCTTTTGATGCCATGTACGCCGCCTGCGCTTCGCCCTCTGCAGGAGCGTCCACGCAGGGTATGCCCAGGAGGCTGAGCAGCTTCCTGGAGTCCTCAAGCACCTCCTGGCTCAGCCTGGCTGCCTGCATAGCCTTGCTCTTTGCCTCCTCCAACCTGCCCTCCTGAAGCGCCTGCTCCCAGGCGAGCTGTGCCTGCTCTCTGCGTGCCTCACGCTCAGCCACGGTGAGCTTCTTCTGCTCGGGAGGTGTGCCGTCAAACACGTAAACGGGAAGGATGCCCAGCTCTATGAGGTTTGAGTTGCGGTATAGCAAACCAGAGAGGTGGCTGGTTATCCTGCCCTTAGAGTCGCGCAGCGGCTCACCGCCGCGCTGGCGTATGGTGGTCAGAAACTGGTACAGGGTGTTGAAGGCGTCCACCGCAACACGCCTGCCGGAGAGCGCACGAAGCTCAATAACCTCCGCCTGCACCAGCTCGCCAAGCTGCACGCCCATAACATGTACTCACCCAGCGGGGTTATAAATCCTTCTACAGGGATGCGCAGAAGGAAATTTTATAAGGAATGATTGAAATTACCAAGCTAAGGAGGTAGCTGTCATGGTCAGGATTAGTGTGGGTAGCAAGGAGG
>JAADFH010000028.1 GCA_013152995.1 Methanobacteriota archaeon | reverse complement strand
CTCTCCTCCACACGCTGGGCTGATATTCCAGAGTGGGGCGCGCTGGTGAAGCTCTCAAGGCTCTCGCTGTGCCAGTGGTAGCGCCTGGCATAGCTGTGTTTCATGCCCTGCTGAACCACGCACCACTCGCCGGAGGTGGTGAAGACTATGGTGTGGTGGTAGAGCTGGTAGCCGTCCTGCACGCAGTTGCTGTCAACCCTGGAGCTGAGGCGGCTCGCCTTTACCAGCTCCTCTGCAAGCTCCTCAACCCCCGCCTTAGTGCACAGCTCCCTGAGCTCCTCGGGCGTCCTCAGCCCCGCCCTGCCCTTACCTCCTGCAACCCCCACGCCGTGCTTCTCCGGCGAAAGCGCCAGCTTGAGCGCACCCATGGTGGTCGTGGTGGTGCCGGAGGAGTGCCAGTCAAATCCTATGGCACAGGAGAGCGCCTGGAACCAGTGGGGGGAGCTCAGCCTGCGCAGGAGCTCTGCCTCACCGTACTCCTCAATGATGTGCTCTGCTATTGCCCTGGAGAGCCTGACCATCCTGCTGAATAGCCAGCGCGGCGTCCTGCCTGTGTGAAGCGGCAGCAATGCAGTGCCTGCAAGCCTCATGCCCAAGCAGAGAAAGCTAACGTGTGCCGCAGGACGGAATTTAGTAACGTGTGGTTATTAAAAAATTTTCTGTTGTTATTACCCGAATACTTTCACTGGAGGAGGTGAGCATGAGCAGGGAGATACTTAAAATGGTCTCCGGTGTAGTGCTCGTGCTGCTCGGCATCCTCTGGTACTTTGTGAGGGTGCCGGTGCTGAGCGATGTGCTCGGCTCGGGAGGAGTGGTGCCCTTCTGGCGTGCGTTCCTGCTGGTGTTCGCAGCGCTCTTCGGCGTGATGCTGCTGCTCACCGGAGCGGTGATAGCCTGGCTGGGCTATGATGACTACCGTGAGAGGTCTGTACAGTAAAACTTGCAATTGATACTTAAGGTAACACAAAGTAGAAAAATGCGCAGTGATGAGCTTCTGGACATCCTGGGCAACAGTACCAGGCGTGAGATTATCAGACTGGTAAGTCAGAAGCCCAGGTGTCTGTCAGAGCTGAGCAGGGAGACGGGTGTGGAGAAGATGGCGCTCTCAAGGCATCTGGAGTACATGACACGGGCAAAGATACTCACAGTGGAGGAGGAGCGCAACAGCAGGGGCAGACCCAGGAAGTACTACGAGATAGCTGACGCCATAACGCTGAGAGTCAACATCTCACCCACCGAGTTCTCCACCAAGCTCAGCAGACGCTCCAGCCGTCCGGCTGGCTCCTCTGAGCCTGCCGGGAGGTTAGCCAGGCACGCCTTCCGCATCCGTGACCCTGTGAGCAGGCTGTCCGCACTCTCGGAGATAGCCGAGGAGCTGATCAGGGAGAGGGAGTACCATGAGGAGTGTCTGGCGAGGGTTGAGGACCTGCTTGAGGAAGTCAGAGTGCTCAAGAGCCAGACGATGAGCGAGCTTGACCTCTACGGCTCTGAGGAGCCTCTGCTTCTCAGGCTAACCTCTTCACACACCGGTGAGAGGTAGTTCCTTAACTCTCTGCGGAGGTGATGAGATGGGCGAAGTGAGAGTGGCAATAGCAGGTGTGGGAAACTGCACATCCTCCTTGGTGCAGGGGGTTGAGTACTACAAGGATGTTGAGGATGGGGAGTCGGTACCAGGGTTAATGCACGTGAACTTCGGTGGCTACCACATCAGGGACATAAAGTTCGTCGCAGCCTTTGACGTGAATGCAAACAAGGTGGGCAAGGACCTGAGCGAGGCGATATTCGCAGAGCCCAACTGCGCACTGAAGTTCTGCGATGTGCCGGAGCTGGGCGTGGAGGTGCTCAGGGGTCCGACGCTTGACGGTGTGGGCAAGTACCTCAGGGAGGCGTTCCCGCTGAGCGACGAGGAGCCCGTGGATGTGGCAGAGGTGCTGGAGGAGGTCAAGGCTGATGTGCTGGTGAACTTCCTGCCGGTGGGCAGCGCAGAGGCTACCAGGTACTACGCGCAGGCTGCCATTGACGCCGGCTGCGGCTTTGTGAACTGCATCCCCGAGTTCATAGCCAGCGACAAGCACTGGGCTGAGAAGTTCACACGCGCAGGGCTGCCCGTGGCTGGCGACGACATAAAGAGCCAGGTGGGTGCGACGATACTGCACAGAACGCTGATGCAGCTGCTGAAGGACAGGGGCGTTGAGATCGTTGAGACCTATCAGCTCAACATCGGCGGCAACACCGACTTCCTGAACATGCTGCAGGAGAGCAGGCTGAAGTCAAAGCGAATAAGCAAGACTGAGGCGGTTACCAGCGTGGTGGGCTACGACATACCCACACGCATAGGTCCCAGCGACTATGTGCCCTTCCTGAATGACAACAAGCAGGCGTTCATATACGTCAAGGGCAAGAAGTTCGGCGATGTGCCGCTCACCATACAGGTGCACCTGTCGGTGGAGGACTCGCCGAACAGCGCAGGTGTTGCGGTTGATGCGATAAGGGCGGTGAAGCTCGCGCTGGACAACGGCATTGCAGGGCCGCTGGAGGGCGTGAGCGCATACTTCTTCAAGCACCCGCCGGTGCAGTATCCTGATGTTGTGGCTAAGAAGCTGGTGGAGGAGTTCATCGCAGAGAATTCACGCACGACCATTGCTCCGGAGATTGCCGTCAACGAGCGATGAAGGCGGTGGTGCTTGCTGCAGGCAGGGGCGAGAGACTTCGCTCCTCCACCCCAAAACCTCTTGTTAAGCTCTTTGGCGTGGCGCTGATTGACAGGGTTATTGAGAACCTGCGGAGCGCAGGGGTATCTGAGATTGTTGTGGTGTGCAGTCACCCAGAGGTTGAGAGGCACGTCTCGGGCAGGGCGAGGGTTGTCAGGAACACGGAGGTTGAGAGAGGCGGTGGCTACTCGCTGCTGCTCGGTGCCAGAGCGGTGGAGGGCGAGGGATTCATCCTCGTGATGAGCGACCACGTGTTTGACAGGGAGATTCTCCTGAAGCTGGTTGAGTCGGAGCCGGAGTGCACCACGCTGTGCATAGATACGGTGCTTGAGGGCAAGGACATAGACGAGGCAACCAGGGTGCTGGTGGATTCTGATGTTGTGGTGGACATGGGCAAGGGGATAGAGCGGTTCAACGCCTTGGACACAGGTGTGTTCTACTGCACGCAGGAGGTGCTTGAGGCTGCCTCAGGGTTCAGCGGCAGGTTCTCGGTGACTGATGTGATGCTGAAGCTTGCCTCTGAGGGCAGGCTGAGGGCGCTGGATGTGAGCGGGTGCTACTGGCGGGACATAGATACGCAGGAGGAGCTGAGGCAGGCTGAGCGGGAGATGCTCGGGATGCTGGTGAAGCCCAGCGATGGCTACGTCTCCAGGCACCTGAACCGCAGGCTCTCTGTGCCTATAAGCAGAGCGCTTGTTAACACTCCCGTGAGCCCGAACGCCATCTCTGTCTTCAGCTTCGTGCTGTGCATAGCCTCCGGCATCGGGTTTGCGCTTGCAAAGCCCGCGCTTGGAGGCGTGCTCGCGCAGGCTGCGTCGGTGATTGATGGCTGCGATGGCGAGGTGGCGAGGCTCAGGGGCAGAGCCTCAAGGTTTGGCGGGTACTTTGACTCCCTGCTGGACAGGTATGCGGATATTGCTGTTATAGCTGGCATGATTGCCAGCGCACCGCTCCAGAACTGGCTGGTGGGCGTGCTCGCAATTGCAGGCTGCTACTCAATAAGCTACACCTCCGCAAAGCATGAGCTGTACCGCATTCCAGTGGGCGCTGCAGGCAGGCTGATGCAGCGGGATATGAGGCTTTTTATAATCTTCCTGGGCGGACTGCTGGGGGCGGTGCAGCAGACTCTCCTGGTGATTGCGGTGCTTGCGAATGCGGTTGCACTGCTGAGGCTGTACCAGGCGAGAGGAGGTGTTAGAAATGCAGGAGGTGAGGTTTCAGGTAAGGGAGAGGCTGCTTGAGAATACTTCTTCACTCTGCCCGGAGTGCCTCAGGGTGCTGAGGGCAGAGGTGTTTGAGAGGGGAGGGAAGGTGTACATACGCAAGCGCTGCTCCGAGCACGGGGAGTTTGAGGACCTCTACTGGAGCAGCTATGAGCTGTATGAGCGCGCAAGGCGGTACGCGCATGATGGCAAGAGGTTTGAGAATCCCAGGACGAAGCTTGAGCTGTGCCCCTTCTCCTGCGGTCCGTGTGAGGCTCATCTCTCTCACACAGCTCTGGCGAACCTCGTTGTGACCAACCGCTGCAATCTCTCATGCTGGTACTGCTTCTACTATTCTGAGCGTGTGGGCTATGTGTACGAGCCCTCGCTTGCGGATATTGAGAGGATGCTGCGCTACCTGCGCAGCCAGAAGCCTGTGCCGTGCAATGCGCTCCAGCTAACAGGCGGCGAGCCCACACTGAGGGAGGACATAGTGGAGATAGTCAAGCTTGCGAAGCGGCTCGGCTTCGGGCACGTGCAGCTCAACACCAACGGCATACGGCTGGCTGAGAACAGGGAGCTTGCAAGGCAGATAGCAGAGGCTGGGGCTGGCACAGTGTACCTGAGTTTTGACGGCGTAACTCCGGAGACGAACCAGAAGAACCACCGCCACATGCCCAAGATTCTGGAGAGCGCAAGGTATGCGGGGATGAAGCTGGTGCTGGTGCCCACGGTGATAAGGAGCAGGAATATGCACGAGCTGGGGGAGATACTGCGCTTTGCCTCCAGCAACATTGATGCTGTTAGGGGTGTGAACTTCCAGCCGGTTTCGCTTGTGGGCAGGATGCCCAGGGAGGAGAGGCTCAGGCACAGGGTTACTATCCCGGACGTGATACTTGCGCTGGAGGAGCAGACCTCGGGCGAGGTTTCAAGGTACGACTTCTACCCTGTGCCCAGCATCACCGCACTCTCGCACGTGGTTGAGGCGCTCACGGGAAAGCCGCAGTACGAGCTCAGCACGCACTTTGCATGCGGGATGGCTACGTACGTGTTCCTTGATGGGCAGAGGCTGGTGCCGATTACCAGGTTTGTGGATATTGAGGGGTTGCTGGAGTACCTGAATGAGTCTGCTGTGAGGCTTGAGAGCGCAGGAATGGTTGAGAGGCTCAGGATTCTCGCTGGCATAAGGAGGTTTGTGGATGCGAGGGCTGCGCCGCAGGGGCTGAAGGTGCATGCGCTGCTCTTCAATGCGATAGTGAGGCACGACTACAGAGCTCTTGCGAGGTTCCACCATTCCAGCCTGTTCATAGGGATGATGCACTTCATGGACCTGTACAACTATGACATAGCCAGGGTGAAGAGGTGCGCCATCCACTACGTTACCCCCGACCTTAAGGCTATACCCTTCTGCGCCTTCAATGTGCTGCCGGAGCACTACAGGGAGAGCATGCAGAGGAGCTATGCACGTGGCTGAGCTTTTCTCTTGTGAGCCTGCTGTTCTGGGCTATGCGTGTGGGAATCATAAGCGACACCCACGTGTATGACAGAGCTGGAGGGCTGCCAGCTAAGGTGCTGGAGGTCTTCAGGAGCAGCGGGGTTGAGCTGATTCTGCATGCGGGCGACCTTACCTCCATGGATGTGGTTGATGCTCTGGAGGAGGTGGCTGAGGTGGTGGCGGTGCAGGGGAACATGGACCCCTACTATGGCACCTCGCTGCCGGAGAGGCGGAGGCTTAGCCTTGGCGGGCACAGGGTGCTGCTGTTCCATGGGAGCGGGATATACCCGAGGGGTGATGCGGCAAAGCTGGCGTACCTTTTGCCAAGGAGCAGCGGTGCGATGTTGTGGTTACCGGACACACGCACCGCCCGGCGGTGCTGGAGATGGGCGGTGTGAGAATCCTGAACCCAGGCAGCCCGACGAATCCCAGGGGCTCAATGCCGAGCGTGGCTGTAGCAGAGTTCGGCGACACGCTTGAGGTTGAGCTGGTGAGGGTTTAGGTGCAGAGCTTGAAGGGGTGTTTTGCCGCAGAATTCTGGATTGTGCGGGGGTAATAAAAATTATGGTGACATAATAATTATTTTTTATGGTATCTAGGATGGTGCACGTGGTTATTATATCGTGGTAAAAATTATTATCAGTTAATTATTAAATGACTTATGTTATATTTCCCGATAGCTACGATAGCATGCATCTGCAAAGAAATAATAGTATTTGAGCCCAGAGCTAATCAGCGGTGGTATTTCTATGCAAACCCCGTGGAGTACTCTGACTGCAGGTATAAGAGTGTGGGATGATATAGACATAAAAAG
>JAADFH010000027.1:3610-9452 GCA_013152995.1 Methanobacteriota archaeon | reverse complement strand
GTCACCACCCTCTTCCCCGTGTTTGCGCTCTCGGTGTTCGTGAACGCCGTGGCTATGACGCTCCTCCTGCCGCTGCTCTTCTTTCTGATAAACCTCAGACACCTACCCAGGGTGAGGAGCCTCTCAGAGCTCTACGCTCTTTTCCTGGGCTACCGCAGAAAAGCCAGCGAAATAAGGCACTACGAGGCGGTGTACGGAAACGGAAAAAGCTTCAGATTTCTCCTCACCACAGACGCCGAGCTCGGGAAGGCTTCGGGGGAGGGTGAGGTCTGGGTCTCACCTGCTGTGCCCTTCGTCATACCCATAACCGCAGGAGTGCTGCTGTCGGCGGTTTATGGAGATATTGTGAGCATGGTTATACTTCACCTCATGTAGAGCAAGAAGGCGGTTGCATGGACGTTGGCAAGGAGCTGAAGGACACACTGAAGTACATAGCAATTGGGCTTGTGCTTGCGATTCTCATCAACTTCACCCTGGGAGCGGTGCTGGGTGCAGAGCGTCCCATGATGGCAGTGGTCAGCAGGAGCATGGAGCCCACGCTGAACGTTGGAGATCTGGTGGTGATAAAGGGGGTGAGCATAGACGAGGTGAAGGTGGGGGACATCATCGTCTACTACAACCCCTTCAGCAGGATACTGGTGGTGCACAGGGTTATAGACATCCAGGAGGACGACGGCAGAATCCTGCTGTACACCAAGGGAGACAACGATGCCACGAATCCGCTGCCTGACCAGAACCCCGAGAACCCCATAGCCCCGCCGGTGTCAGAGAACCTGCTGAAGGGCAAGGTGGTGCTGGTAATACCCAAGCTCGGGCTGATAAAGGTCTGGTTCACCGAGATGGTGGGGAAGTACGGCTACACCAAGGTGGTGCTCCTGGTGCTGGTAATCTTCGTGCTCATAGGCATGGTGGAAAACTACATCAAGAAGAGGCTATCTTAGCCTGCCCCCTATGCCCGTGAGCAGCCTCTCCACCTCTTCAAAGTCTGCCTCCACGCCTTTGACCCTGAACAGCACGCTCTTCATCCCCTCCGGAATCCCCCTCCCGCGGTACTCCTCCACGGGGGTGCACTCCAGCACTCCCCTAACCCCCCTCACCAGCCCCGCTATAACCTCCGGGCTGGCATGCTCGGGCAGCAGAACCGAGAAGTCCCTGGTCTCGTGGGGCAGGCGCTGCGCCTTAATCCTGAGCACCTCCTGCTCCGGCAGCAGCTCCACGTTCGCCAGCTTCAGCCTCAGCCTGCGCCTGCCGCACCGCAGCGTTACACTCTCAGGCTCCACCTCCTCCACCACACCCACGTGCACCGCTCCAGAGTAGATGTGCCGCAGCGCCACCTCCCTGCCCCTGCTCTCCTTCAGCCTCCTGAACTCCTCCTTCAGGGCGGCAATAGCCTTGTCGCTCCTCCCCATGGCTGAGGTAACATCGCCCATGTGCTTCGCCGCATCAGCCATTATCCTGACAAACTCCTCCCTCCTGCCGCTGTCCAGCACCTCCCTGAGCCTGAGTGCGCTCTCCACAAACCTGCGGCGCACCTCACCTGCGAAGGGGTTGTGGAGCTGTATGCTCGCATACAGGTGGGGGTTCTGACCCACTATCCTGGCAATCAGGTCAAGCATGAGCTCGTAGACCGGGGAGGCGAACTTTCTGGTCTCCTTCACATCCACTCCCAGCTCTCTCAGAGTGCTGGCTGCGCTGATGTAGGTGAAGTGGGTCATGCACTGCACCACGCTCATCATCCTGTCATGCTCCTCCGGGGTGGTGACCACCACCCTCGCCCTGTGACTCTGCAGCCACCCCTGGAGCCACTCCCACCACCTGCCCGTCCTCAGGGGTGTGAGGATGAACACCATACCCTCAAGCGAGGGCACCCTGGGTCCGAACATGGGGTGCATGCCCACCACCTCCACCCCCTCAGCCGCATGCTTTAGCATAGCCCTGCAGGGCTCCACCTTGACGCTTGTGAAGTCGGTCAGCAGGCTACCCTCCCTCACCTCCGGCGCCACCTCCTCTATCACCCCCACCGTGCTCTCTATGGGCACGCTCACTATCACAACATCACCCTGAGCAGCGGCGCTCCTGTTGTCCCTCACAAATCTTGCGCCAACCTCAGAAGCCACACGCCTGCCCTTAGCCTCGTCCCTGCCGGTTATAAGCACCTCATAGCCCTCTCTGGAGAACACCCTGGCAAAAACCCTGCCAAACTCGCCGGTGCCGCCGATTATAGAGATTGTGGTCATTCCTCATCCTCTCAGCCGCCCGCGGTCCCGCAGGCTTACATAGCATCCGTCTCCAACTACTAAGTGGTCCAGCAGCTCAACACCCAGCAGCTCGCCCGCTCTGAAGAGCGCGGCGGTTATCCGCAGGTCATCCTGGCTCGGCTCGGGGTCGCCGCTGGGGTGGTTGTGCCCCACAATCACCCTGCTCGCCCCCTCCTCCAGGGCTATTCTGAACACCTCCCTGGGCTGAACCACGCTCGCCTCCATGCCCCCGCTGGAGATGTTCACCACCCTCAGCACCCTGTTCTTTGAGTTCAGGTATATCCCCGCGAACACCTCAACCCTCTTCTGGGCAAGCCTGGGGTAGAGGAGCCTGTAGGCGTCATCCGAGCTCCTCACAACCCTTCTCTCAGCGCCCCTTCCAGCCTCAAGCCTCCTGGCAAGCTCAAAGCAGGCTGCGATCTCGCAGGCTTTGGCATCGCTTATCCCCCTTATCTTCTTAAGCTCCGCAACACTTGCACGTGCCAGCTCGCTCAGCGAATACCTGCGCAGCAGCCTCTGCGCCAGGGCAAGAACACTCTCCTCCTTGGTGCCCGTCCTGAGCAGAATCGCAAGAAGCTCGGCGTCAGAAAGCGCCCCCGCACCCAGCTCCATCAGCCTCTCTCTGGGACGCTCGTGCACCGGCAGCTCCCGCAGCTTCGCCCCGTACTCAGCCATCTACCTCCTCTCGGCTCTGCACTCGCTCTGCCTGGCACTCTCCCCCAGCACCCTGAGTATATCCGTGGAGGTAACAATGCCCAAGGGCTTCTTTCTGGTGGGTGAGGCGGTGACCACCAGCCTGTGAATCCCGTGCTGGAGCATTATTCTGCTCGCCTCCTCCACCGTGGTGTCCGGGGTGACCGAGATGGTGTAGGGAGTCATTATATCCTCGGCGGTGTAGCAGAAGTCAATGTGCTCGTTGGTTGCCAGCTTGAAGATATCAAGCGCCGAAACTATGCCAACAACATCGCCACCGCTGTCCACCACCACAACCCCCGAGATGTTCCTTTTAAGCATGGTGTCAAGAATCTCCGCCACCGTAGAATCAAGCTTAACAGACACCACATCCTGCGTCATTATGTCCCCAACCTTCTTCTGCATTCCAACCACCGCCTTATACTCACCTACTGCAGCAAACCGGCTTATAAACCTACCCCTTCACACACGCAACAGGCTTGAGCTTCACCACCTTGTACGCCAGCTTCGCCGCGTGCACCGCATCAACCACCTTCTCCACATCCTTGTATGCCCCCGGCGCCTCCTCTGCAACACCCGCCCAGGAGTGGGCTCTGACAATTATCCCCTTTGCCCTGAGCTCCTGCACCACCCTCTCACCCCTGTAAACCCGCTTCGCCTGCTTCCTGGACATCGCCCTGCCCGCGCCGTGGCATGCGCTGCCGAAAGCCTTCTCCAGCCCGTCCTCGGTGCCGCGGAGGATGAAGGAGCATGTCCCCATGGTTCCGCCTATCAGCACCGGCTGCCCCACGCTCCTGTACTCCCTGGGAACCTCCTTCCTTCCCGGACCCAGAGCCCTTGTGGAGCCCTTGCGGTGCACGTACAGCAGCCTCCTCCTGCCCTCAACCTCGTGCTCCTCGGGCTTGCAGGTGTTGTGGCTTATGTCGTACAGCATCTCCACCTCCGCCTCCGGCACCACGTCCTCAAACACCTGCCTCACCAAGTGGGAGATGACCTGCCTGTTGGCAAGCGCGCAGTTTATTCCAGCCGCCACCGCCGAGAAGTACCTCTCACCCTCGGGGGAGTTTATGGGTGCACACGCTAACTCCTTATCCCTTATCGGTATCCCGTACTTCTTCGCAGCCTTGTACAGCTCCTTTATGTAGTCCATGCCTATCTGGTGCCCCAGCGCCCTGGAGCCGCAGTGCACCGAGACCACCACGCTCCCCTTCTCCAGCCCGTACACCCTCGCCGCAGCCTCATCGTACACCTCGCTGACGTACTGCACCTCCAGGTAGTGGTTCCCCGAGCCCAGGGTTCCGACCTCGTGGAGCTGCCTCCTCTTCGCCCTCTCCGAGACATTCTCCGGCTTCGCCCCCTCCATTCTGCCGTGCTCCTCAATGTACTCTAAGTCCTCCTCGTAGCCGTAGCCCTTCTCCACAGCCCACACAGCACCTCCCCTGAGTACCTCGTCAATCCCCTGCATGCTCAGGTGCAGCTTGCCCTTGCTGCCCAGCCCTGCGGGAACCCTGCGGTACAGCTCCTCAACAAGCCTCTCAATCTTCGGCTTCAGCTCGTCTATGCTCATCCCCGTCCTCATCGTCCTGACGCCGCAGGAGATGTCAAACCCTATGCCCCCCATGCATATAACACCGTTCTCCTCCGGGTCAAAGGCACCCACGCCGCCTATCGGGAACCCGTAGCCCCAGTGAGCATCAGGCATGGCTATGGCAGCCCTCTGAATGCCCGGCAGGCAGGCAACATTGCTTATCTGCTCCCTCACCTTCTCATCCATCTCCTCCAGCAGCGCCTTTGTGGCGAATATCCTGCCGGGCACATTCATGCACCCCTGCTTTGGAATCTCCCACTCGTACTCATCCCTCTTCGTCAGACTTCTCAGCTCCATGGCAATCACCCTCACACATCCACAACACACCTTGCAAAGTACCTCTCGCCCTCCCTGCCCACCTCAAGCATGGAGTAGGTGGCAGCCTTCACCTCCACCTTGAGCTCGTGCTTCTCCGGGTTCAGCTTCTCCCCCCTTGCAGTACCCTCAAGCCTCATGGGCTCTTGCCCCTGAATTCTGACATCAAACTCGCTGAAGAGCATCTCATTCAGGTGAGCCTGCGACAGCAGCTCATTCAGCCACTCCACCAGCAGGATGTCAGCCTCCTCAGCCTCCACCCTTACCCTCACCTCATCTTTCGGCTCAACACTCTCAAGCTCAACCATCACCGAAAACATCGCCCTCGCTGCGTTCTCAAACGCCTCCTCCAGGGTGCTGCCGTACCCCGCTATACCTATGTCTGCCTCATGCTCAAAGGTCTCGTAGTCCATGCGCCTCCCTCGCTGCATCAGTCATCTATAACCTGGAGCAGGCGCTCAATAAAAGTTTCGCCCCTCCCGGGAGGCATGTAAACCTCGCCCGCTATCTTGGACGCGAGCTCCATCACCGCCTGAGCTGCCGGCGAGTCAGGCGCTCTCAGCACGAAGGGCTGGGCAAACGCGGAGCTCCTGCGCACCTCCACATCCTCCGGCACAACCGCAAGTATCGGCACCTCCAGGATGTTGCCCACCTCCTTTGCGCTCAGATCGCCAGCCTGGAAGGTGGTGCGGTTTATCACCGCCCCCACCACATGTGCACCCAGCTTGTTAGCCACGATTTTTGCCTTGAGAGCATCGCTCAGTGAGGATATCTCCGGCAGCACCACCAGCAGCACCTCTCTTGATGCGGAGATGGCTGAAATCACGCCCCTGCCCAGCCCGGGAGGTGAGTCAATCAGCAGAAAATCAACCCTCCTCAGCGCATTCACCACCTCCCCCAGGTTCTCCCTGGCAATCCCCTGCAGATTTGCCAGCGAGACTCCGGCGGGTATAACCCTGAGCCCGCTGGGACCCGTGTAGATAGCCTC
>JAADFH010000027.1:1941-3564 GCA_013152995.1 Methanobacteriota archaeon | reverse complement strand
CCCTCCATTCCCAGTATCAGCTCAAGGCTGCCCATGTTTATGTCTGCATCAAGTATCACCACATCCTTCCCCAGCCTTGCGAGGGCAGCTCCAAGGTTAGCCACGATTGTGCTCTTACCTGTGCCTCCCTTGCCCGAGCAGATGGTTATTGAGATGCTCATACCTACTCCCTGCGTATGTGCCTTTCAAGAAGCCAGTTAACCGTCTGCAGAAGCGCCTCATTCTCAAAGGGCTTGCGTATGTGCCAGTCAGCCCCAGCCTCCTCAAGGCTGATCAGCTTATCCTCATCCTCTCCCTTAATCGTGAGCATCGCCACTATAACCTCCGGACGCCTGCGCTTTATCTCCCTGCACGTCTCCCAGCCGCTCATCCCAGGCATCATCACATCCAGCAGCACCAGCTCGGGCTCTACCTGCTCAAGCCTCTCAAGCGCCTCTTCGCCTGAGGTAGCAACCTCGTGACCCCCCGCCTCCAGCACGCTCCTCAGCAGAAAAACCATCTCTGGCTCGTCATCCACAACCATGACTTTTGCCATTTCTATAAACTTTGTTAATTAACGTATTCAAGTATTCTGCTCCTGAGCATCTCAATCCCCTCACCCAGCCTGGCGGAGCACACCACAGCCTCCCTGAAGGGCTCCCTCTCCCTCAGCCTCTCAAGCACCTCCTCCTGAAGCAGGTCTGCCTTGTTCACCACCCTCAGCATCCTTAGCCCAAGGCTTGAGGCGATTCCCTCATGAATCCGCAGCTGCTGCTCCAGGGTGTAGCCGCAGCTCTCTGAGGGGTCAAACACGAACACCACCAGCTCTGCTAAGTGGCGCAGGGCGAGCATGCACTGCCTCTCGGCGCGGTTCATCTCCTCTGGCTTGCGGTCCAGCAGTCCTGGTGTATCAACGAGCTGCACCTCCCTGAACCCGTGCCTCATGTAGCCCACAAGCAGGCTGGTGGTGGTGAAGGGATAGCTCTCTATCCTGGGCTCGGCGCCTGTGAGCTGGCGCAGCAGCGACGACTTGCCCACGTTGGGTGCACCCGCTATAACCGCCGTGAACATCTCGCGGAAGGTTGGCAGGTTCTTCAGCTTCTCCCTGGCGTCCCTGAGGTAGGCGAGCTCGCCATCAATGCTCCTCACCACCGACGCCGCTCTACCGTAGAACTCCCTCCTGATTCTCCTCGCCTCCTCGGCGCTCTCAGCCCTGCCCAGCCTCCTCAGACAATCCCCCTCAATCCTCTCTATCTTCTTAGAAGCCCACCTCAGCGACCTCAGGCTGCGGCTGAGCTTCTCTGCATCAACCAGCACATCAATAAGCTCACGGTAGAAGGGCGGCAGGCTCTCCACCTCCGGCATCCTTGCAAGAATCCTGTTCAGCCATCGCCTCACCGAGGCGCTCGCAAGTACAATGCGCCGCCTCTCAGACGCCCACCTTCCCTGCGCCCTTCCCAGCCTGTGGCGTCGCCTTGCACGTGAAAAAGCGTACTCTACAAGCTCCTCCGAGCTGGGAATTCTGGGCACCTGCTTGAAGTTCATGCCTCTGCCGCTCTCGTCAGAACTCTCCTGATCTTCTCGGTCATCACATCAACGCTGAAGGGCTTTCTTATGTAGTCAACCGCCTCTGCCTCCTTCACC
>JAADFH010000027.1:0-1896 GCA_013152995.1 Methanobacteriota archaeon | reverse complement strand
ACATCTCTGAACCTCTCCCTGCTGTGTATCTCCTTTGAAACCTGTGCACCGTCCTTGCCAGGCATGAAGTAGTCCATCAGTATGATGTCAGGAGAGAAGCTCTCAAGCTTCTCCAGTGCCTCCTCGCCACTCAGCGCAATCTCAACCTCGTGCCCATCCCGGCTCAAAATAAGAGATACAAGCTTTGCAATTTCCTCGTTGTCATCCACAACCATTACCTTAGCCATTGGGTTTACTTCCTTGCTCTGCACATATATAACTTTTTGATGCGGGCACGCCCCGGAGTGGGCGCAGCCAGCAGGGGTCAGGCACCGTGCCGCAAGCTCCGTGCCGCAGCCCCGCAAGCACCGCATGTCCCGCCTACCGCTGCTCTCTTCCGAGCCTGGCGGGGTTCAGCGGGTAAATCCCCTTCACACATCTCCTCCGAGACGTGCCGGGGAACCACCGGTCCTGCGGGACGACACCTCACCACCGCAGCACGGGCTGAGCACCCTGCTCGCCTACGCCGCCTCCGGAGCTTCGGCCCCTGCATATCGGCGGTTTCAGGTTACAGGGGACGCCGAACCCCCCGGCCTAGCCCGCAGAAAACTTGAAGAAGGCTAACAACTCTAAACACTCCCATGGTTTTCAGGTTTGGAACCGCCGGAGTTCCCAGGAGTGCGGAGTCCAGGAGCACCGTGGCTGGTCTCAGAAGGCTGGGAGAGCTCTCCCTTGACTGCATGGAGGTTCAGTTCGTGCGTGGGGTGAGGATGAGCCAGCAGACAGCTCAGGAGGTGAGGAGGGAGGCGGAGAAGCTCGGAATCAGGCTGAGCGTGCACGCACCCTACTACATCAACCTGAACTCCAGCAGTGAGCACAAGAGCGAGGCAAGCCTGCAGAGGATAGTCAGCTCCGCCATAGCTGCGTCTGCATGCTCCGCCAGGGATGTGGTTTTTCATGCCGCCTACTACATGAAGGCTGGCAGAGCTGAGACCTATCAGGTGGTAAGGCGCATGCTTGAGCGTGCGCTTGAGCTCCTGGAGTCTGAGGCGCCGGAGGTGGTTCTCCGCCCCGAGACCACGGGCAGGAAAAGCCAGTTCGGCACCTTAGAGGAGGTGCTGACTCTGAGCCAGGAGCTTGAGCACGTGCAGCCCTGCGTGGACTTTGCCCACATCTACGCCAGGAGCAGGGGCGGTGTGAACACCTACGAGCAGTTCCTTCAGGTTCTGGAGCAGGTGGAACAAGCTCTCGGTGGAGATGCGCTGAGGAGCATGCACATCCACCTCTCCGGCATACTCTACGGTAGAGGAGGTGAGCGCTCCCATGCCAGGCTTGAGGACTCGGAGTTCAGGTACAGGGAGGTGCTGCGTGCGCTTGCAGACTGCGGTGCGGCAGGAAGCATGGTCTGCGAGAGTCCCGTGCTGGAGGATGACGCCCTGCTGCTCAGGCAGAGCTATGCCGAGCTCACTTCTCGGCGACGATGAACCTGAACACCGT
The DNA here is from genome assembly GCA_013152995.1 of Methanobacteriota archaeon. Taxonomy (GTDB): domain Archaea; phylum Hydrothermarchaeota; class Hydrothermarchaeia; order Hydrothermarchaeales; family BMS3B; genus JAADFH01. Next base: position 420 of record JAADFH010000027.1, on the reverse strand, counting down.
GCCCAGGAGCATCCTCTCCTCAACTATGCTGAAGCCCGCCTTGACTATGTTGTCCCTGGTTCTCCTGTTGATTTCCGGACCCAGCATTCTCGCTACGGGGTTGAGCAGGTCAAGCACAGCCCCCACGACCCTGCTCTCGCTGCGCATGTGCTCTAAGAAGTACGCCCTGCCCCCGCGCCTGAGCACCCTCCTCAGCTCCCTCAACCCCGCAAGCGGCTCATCCACGGAGCAGAACACGTAGGTTGAGACGCAGGCATCAAAGCTGGAGCTTCTGAAGGGCAGGCGCTCCACACTGCCATGAAGCAGAACCACTCTGCCATGCTCCTCCGCCCTCCTCACAGCCCTTGCGAGCATGCGGCTGCTCACGTCCACCCCAACAAAAAGTCCATCGGCGGGATAGAAGGGGATGTTCTTGCCCGT
>JAADFH010000026.1 GCA_013152995.1 Methanobacteriota archaeon | reverse complement strand
CCGCTCCCTGCACCGAAAAACTTATATAGTAATGGGTGAGCATGGTAACCACAAACCTACTTTTCAAGCAAATTAACAGCGTGAGAGGTATGGGTTCAATCTATGCGGTTCGCACAACCATAGGGCAGGAAAGGAATGTGGCAGACATGATGAGCTCCAGAGCCGAAAAGGAGGGTCTGGAGATATACGCAGTGCTGGTGCCGCATGACATAAGGGGCTACATAATGGTTGAAGCGAGGGACGAAACCGAGATAGAGAAAGCTCTACGCGGGGTTGCCCACTCAAAGGGGATTGTCAAGGGCGAGCTGCCACTTGAGGAGGTCAAGCGCTTCTTTGAGCCCAAGCCCATGGTCACCAAGGTGGAGCAGGGAGACGTGGTTGAACTCACCAGCGGACCCTTCAAGGGTGAGCGTGCCCGGGTGGTGAGGGTTGACCTGAAGAAAGAAGAGATCACCGTGGAACTCTTTGAGGCTACCGTGCCTATACCCGTCACGGTAAGAGGAGAGAGCATAAAGGTTATCAGAAAGGAGGAGCCCGGCAGTGAGTCAGGTGGTTGAAACATTAGTGGAAGGCGGGAAGGCAACACCCGGACCACCGCTCGGTCCAGCGCTCGGACCGCTTGGCGTGAACATCCCGGCGGTGGTAGCGGCTATCAACGAGAAGACCAAGGACTTCGCGGGAATGAAGGTGCCCGTGAAGGTTATAGTTGACCCCAAGACCAAGGAGTTTGAGATAGAGGTCGGCACCCCTCCCACCAGCGCCCTCATCCTGCGGGAGCTCGGTGTTGAGAAGGGCAGCAGCGATGCAAAAAATGAGTCAGTCGGCAACCTCACCATGGAGCAGGTTGTCAAGATCGCCAGAATGAAGCGAGATGGTATGCTGGCGAGCAGCATGCGCTCAGCCGTCAAGGAGGTTCTGGGAACCTGTGTCTCAGTGGGCGTCAGAGTTGAGGGAAAGCACCCGAAAGAGGTTCAGCGAGAGGTGGATGAAGGAAAGTACAGTGAGCTTATCGGGGAGTGAGGCAGGATGGGCGTGAGTACTGAAAAGCTTGTTGAGGCTGTGAGGTCAGCAAGGGAAGCTTCAAAGAAGCGCAACTTCGTCCAGAGCTTTGATCTGGCAGTCAACCTGAGAGATATAGACATGAGCAAGCCCGAGAACAGGCTGAATGAAGAGGTGGTGCTTCCAGGCGGCAGAGGCAAGCAGGTCAAAGTGGGTGTCATAGCCGGAGACGAGCTGGCGCTCGCCGCAAAGGAGCATGCTGACCTGGTTATAACCAAGGAGGAGCTGCAGGAGCTTGCAAAGGACAGGAAAAAGGCAAAGAAGGTGGCTGAGAGCGCTGACTTCTTCATTGCCCAGGCAGACCTCATGCCCCTGGTTGGCAGGGTGCTTGGACCCATCCTGGGTCCCAGGGGCAAGATGCCCAAGCCCGTGCCGCCAAATGCGCCGCTTGAGAACATCATCGCAAGGCTGCGCAGAACCGTGAGGCTGCGCACCAAAGACAAACCCGTGCTGCACGTTGCGGTTGGCACAGAGGACATGAGCGATGAGGATGTTGCAAAGAACATTGAGGCGGTGCTCACGCACCTTGAGAGGAAGCTTGACGCCGGCATGGGCGGCATAAAGAGCATATACCTGAAGACCACAATGGGGCAGAGCGTTAAGGTGGAGGTGTAGCGGTGCGTTCCTCAGGCAGAGTTGCGGAGTGGAAGCTGAAGAAGGTTGAGGAGCTGGCTGAGCTGATGCGCCAGTATCCCGTGGTTGGCGTGGTGGACATGCACGCTTTGCCAGCGAGAACGCTGCAGAAGATGCGGGAGAAGCTCAGAGGTGAAGTGCTCATAAAGATGTCAAAGAAGTCAATAATGAGGCATGCTATTGAGCGGGCTGCAAAGGAGGAGAGAAGCCTTGAGAAGCTCAAGGATGCGCTGAAGGGGCAGCCTGCCTTCATATTCTCAAAGATGGACGTGTTCAGGCTGTACAGGGTGCTTGAGCAGAACAAGGTTCCAGCACCTGCGAAGCCCAACACCGTGGCACCCAAGGACATCGTGGTGCCCAAGGGTGAGACCCCCTTCGCTCCCGGACCAATACTTGGCGAACTCCAGGCGGTGGGCATTGAGACGGAGATAAAGGGTGGAAAGATAGCGATAAAGAAGGATGCGGTGGTGGTGAAGGAGGGGGAGGTGATAGACGCAAGGCTTGCAAGCATCCTCAACCGCCTGGGCATTGAGCCGCTTGAGATAGGGCTCAACCTGATAGCAGCTCATGAGAACGGCACGGTGTTCCTGCCAGAGGTCCTCAGGGTGGATGTGGATGAAATCAGAGACCAGATTGCCCGTGCATACCAGCATGCGGTTAGCTTAAGCATAGCCTCTGGCTACCTCACCAAGGAGACCGCACCTCTCGCGATTGCAAAGGCGCACGCGGAGGCGCTGGCGCTCGGAATAGCGGCGGCGGTGCCAGAGAAGGGTGTGGTGGAGCACCTGCTTGCAAGAGCGAGGTTGCAGATGTTATCCCTTGCATCTAAGCTCACCGATTCAGCGCTGGACAGCGAGCTCAGGGAGATGGTAGGTGCGTGCAGGACTCAGACTCAGAGCACAGAGGTGAAGACAGAGGAGGCTGAGGAGAAGGAGGAGGAAGAGGAGAAGAAGGAAGAGACGGAAGAGGAGGCTCTGGAGGGACTGGGCGCCCTCTTCGGCTGAAATCTGGAGGTGATGAAAGATGGAGTATATTTATGCTGCAATGCTCCTGCACTCTGCAGGGAAGGAGATAAACGAGCAGAACCTGCGCAGCGTGCTTGAGGCTTCAAGCGTGCAGGTGGACGAGGCGAGGCTCAAGGCGCTGGTGGCGGCGCTTGAGGAGGTTGACATAGAGGAGGCTATAAAGCAGGCTGCCTTTGCCGCCGCACCTGCAGCTCAGGCGGCACCTGCGCAGGAGGCGGCTGCGGAGCAGCAGGAGGAGCAGAAAGAGGAAGAGGAGAAGAAGGAGGAAGAGAGCGAGGAAGAGGCTCTGGAAGGGCTCGGCGCACTCTTCGGCTGAAGGTGCAGAGCCTCTCCTTCCTCCGGCTTTTTTACGCCATCAGATTGTAGCTCAGTGTCCAGGTGAGCAGCCAGGTGGACATGAAGTACAGGTAGCCTTTAGCAAGCCAATGCTTGAGGGTGTACTCCTCGGGTGGCAGATTAAAGGTGTTGCGGGTTATGATGTAGAGGGGGAAGGAAAAAACGAATCCAACAAGAAGCACCGTAGGAAGGGTTACAGGGGTGCCGAACATTCCCGGCGAGCCCACACCAAGCCCCGCACCTACCAGGGCGTGAATCAGGCTTATCCTTCTTTCAACCGCAGCGTCCATCTTTCATCCTCCACAGGTGGTGTTCATGAAGACTGCAATGAGCAGCTTTGACATACTCGCCATAGTGGCAGAGCTCCAGCAGATGATAGGCGCCAGGGTTAATAAAGTTTTTCAACCCGCCGAGAGGGAGCTCAGGATTGCGCTGCACCTGGCGGGGAGAGGTAGGGAGGACCTGGTGATTGAGGCTGGCAGGAGGCTGCACCTCACCGCTTATCCCAAGCAGGCGCCGCTCACCCCAAGCACCTTTGCAATGACGCTGCGGAAGTACCTGAGGAACGCAAGGCTTGTGAAGGTCTCGCAGCTCGGCTTTGACAGGGTGGTCATGCTTGAGTTTGAGCGGGGGGAGCGCTACACGCTGGTGGCTGAGCTGTTCAGCAAGGGCAACGTGGTGCTCACCGACGCCAGCGGGGTTATACTGGCTGTGATGTCCCCCGGCAGGTACTCCACCAGAGCCCTGGTGGGCAGGGCGATGTACGAGCCCCCGCCGCAGAGGCTGAATCCCTTTGAGCTCTCTGCAGAGCAGCTCATGCAGGTGCTGAACAGCGGGGGCAGGGAGGTGGTCAAAACCTTAGCCGTGAACCTGGGGCTTGGCGGAACGTATGCAGAGGAGGTGTGCGCAAGGGCGGGCGTGGACAAGAGGAGCAGGGAGGTTACGGAGGAGCAGGCGGAGAGGCTCAAGGGGGTGCTGGAGGAGCTCAGGAGCAGCGCGGGCAGGGAGCCGGTGGTGGTGCTGAAGAACGGCACAGCCATAGACGTCACGCCACTCAGGCTTGAGGTTTACTCGGGCTACGAGATGAAGGAGGTGGAGAGCTTCTCAAAGGCGCTGGATGAGCTGTTCGTGATGCAGGAGTACTCGGAGGCGGGGAAGGAGCAGGAGCAGAGGCTTGAGGAGGAGCGCAGAAGGCTCATAGCCAGGCTGAAGTCCCAGTGTCAGACGCTGCGCGGGCATCTCAGGCGCGGGAAGGAGCTCATGGAGCTGGGCGATCTGGTTTACCAGCACTTCAACCTGGTTGAGGGTGTGCTTGAGACGCTGAGGAAAGCCAGGGAGAGGTACTCCTGGGAGGAGATTGAGGAGAGGCTCAGGCAGGCAGAGAGCAGCGTCGTTGCACGCCTGCAGCCTGAGAGGGGGGTGGTGGTGCTCAGGCTGGGTGGAAGGGAGGTGGAGCTTGACATCCGCAGAAGCGCCGCCGAGAATGCGCGGGAGTTCTATGAGAGGGGCAAGAAGCTCAGGGCAAAGGCGCTCGGCGCAAGGGAGGCGGTGCTCAGGACGGTGCAGGAGCTCAGGGAGCTCAGAAGCAGGGTGCCTGAGAAGCCCCAGAAGCCCGCCAGGAGGGTGCGCAGGAAGAAGGAGTGGTACGAGAAGTTCAGGTGGTTCTTCTCCAGCGATGACATTCTGGTGCTCGGCGGAAAGGATGCGATAAGCAATGAGGTGCTGGTGAAGAAGCACATGGAGAAGGGTGACATCTTCGTGCATGCTGAGGTTCATGGTGCACCAGTAGTGCTGGTGAAGGCGGGTGGCAAGCCCGTGCCGGAGAGCACGATTCAGGAGGCATTTGACTTTGCGGTTGCCTACTCGCGTGCCTGGAAGCAGGGCATAGCGAGCGCACGGGTGTACTGGGTGAAGCCGGAGCAGGTGAGCAAGCGTGCTGAGAGCGGTGAGTACCTCGCCAAGGGGGCGTTCGTGATAAGGGGCAGGAGGAACTACGGTGTTGGCAGCACCAGGGTAGCCATAGGCGTGGTTTTTCAGGATGATGTGCCGAGGGTAATCGGCGGACCTACAAAGGCGATTGCAAAAAGAGCGGAGGCGCTGGTGGAGCTTGTGCCGGGGAGCGTGAAGAGCGGCGAGCTTGCCAAGCAGCTCAGAGCCAGGCTGGCGGAGAAGCTGGGTGATAGGGGGAGACTGGTGGAGAGCCTGCCTGTTGAGGAGTTCTTAGCCTTCATTCCACCAGGCACAGGGGAGGTGGTGGAGAGGTGAGCGGCACGGAGCTGGGGATACAGGTGCTCCTCACCCTCGTGCTGGGACTGCTGATTCTGAACGCGCTCTCCAGGCTGAGGAGGCATCTGCGGAGTAGATAAGTTTTACCAAGTTATACAGTTCCGCGGAGTTAATGGCAGGCTGCAGACTGTGCGGCTCCGAGGGGGTGGCTGCAGAACTCGGGGTGTGCGGAAACTGCATAAGAGCCAAGCCTGAGAGAGCGTTAGAGCTGGCTGAGGAAGCCCACAGGAGGAGCAGGCAGCGCTACGGCTTCGCTCACCCCCCGCCTCGCGGAGGCTCTGCAAAATGCGGGGACTGCGTGAATGAGTGCGAGCTTCACGAGGGTGAGCGCTCTCCCTGCGGGCTCAGGAGCTGCACGCAGGGCAGGCTCAGGCTTCTCACGGGCAGGGAGGCGGTGGTGCATGCTTACCATGACCCGCTGCCCACCAACTGTGTTGCCGCCTGGGTGTGCGCCGGCTGCAGCAGCACTGGCTATCCCGAGTACTCCTATGCGGAGGGTGCGGAGCTGGGGTACAGGAACCTGGCGGTGTTCTATGGCGCCTGCAGCTACGACTGCCTGTTCTGCC
>JAADFH010000025.1:2481-8479 GCA_013152995.1 Methanobacteriota archaeon | reverse complement strand
GGTGGTAACGTGAGCGACGAGCTCATACGTGTTCTGGAGGAGGCAATAGAAAGCGAGAAAGGTGCTCAGGAGAGGTACAGGAAAGCCATTGAAAAGGCAACCGACCCCGAGACCAGGATATTCTTTGAGCAGCTCATAAAAGATGAAGAAAGGCACGAGCAGCTCCTCAGAGAAAGGCTCAAAACCCTGAAGTTCCTCAAGAGCTTCTGATAGTCACCAGCAGCATCACCAGCGCCACCACTACTATGAGCACCAGCGACGCCACCATACCATAGGTGAACTTCCTGCCCCTCCTTCTTGCAACAGCCACGGCGTGGGTGAACAGCACCACCGACGACGAAAAAGCTGTCATCACCAGCAGCACCAGCCAGGCTGGAAGAGCTGCGAACGCCTCCTTCCCCAGAATCTTCCAGGAATTCAGAGTATAGTAGAAAACCACTATGAACTCAATAAAGCCCGCCGCCACCTGCAGAGAAATACTCTCCTGCTGCAGCTCCACCGTCTCCCTGCCGCGCTCAATCTCTATGCGCATACCCACCACATCCAGCGCGTTCTTCACCTTCTGATGCGCCAGTATGAAGTTCTCACGCTCATACAGCAGGGTCTCAAGCGCATACCTGTGCTTCTCAATCCTCTCCGAAAACACCTCATCCTCCCCCGACACCAGCCAGCGCACCTCCCCGCTGAACTCGTGCAGGTCCTCCTTAAGCATGCTCACCCTGGAGTTCACCCACTCCAGATACCTGGCAAGCTCAATGTAGGTGGTGCACAGCTCCTTCACCAGCCTCTCAAAATCCTCCAGCGTCTCACCCCTGGCATCAAGCAGCCTTGAAGAATGCCTCTCGCACTTCCTGCGCTTATCCCTCACACTCTCCAGCATGTCCATGAACAGCCCCGCCTCCCGCTCTATCTTCCTGTCCAGCAGGTCGGCGTAGATGAACCGCATGAAGAACTCCTGCCCCGGCAGTGGAGAAAGCATGAGATAGCTCTTCCTGTCATTCTGCGCCTCCAGGAAGTACAGCTCACCCAGCGGGAGCTCACTCCTGCGCCAGGCAATGCCCCCGTACAGCTTCTCCACCTTCTCCCTCTCCTGGGAGAGGAAGATTATAGTCTCCCCCAGCATGAGCGAGAACTCAGAAGACGCAGCCTCCCTGATTCTGCCCAGCAGGTGCACGTGCTCCTCCGGCGAGTGCAGCACCAACCTGAGCGCCACCGTTCGCTTGCGCAGGTACAGGTACACCTCCACCCCCTCCGCCCTGACAGCCTTGACCAGCATCACCCCCTTGTGCTCCTGCAGCATCTCCGTCTCCTGCCCCTTCACCTCCTGCTGAATGCGCTTCCAGCACCTGGCAACCTCAGCCTCATCCTCGCTGAGAAAGTAGAAGATGTGAATAAGAGCCTCGTCACCATCCATAACCTGTGCTACGCTCCATGAGCATAAAAACTTAGGCACGCTTCCTGTAGAGCACCCTGCTGCCGTGCCTGATCTCCACTATCCTGTGGTAGGGTATCCGCACCCGCCTGCCAGAGCGCCGCACAACAAAGAAACCCCTCTCAAGCCCCTCTATCTCAGCCCCGCTGATCACCGCAAACTCGCCCTCAGGGGTGCGGTGGATATAGACCACCTCCAGCTCCTCCAGCCTCTTCTGCGGATGCCACCTGTACTCATCAAGCACCCTCTTTGCGCTCATGGCTCCTCAGACTCTCCCAGGCACGCATGTAGGCTCTGCACATCTCCATACTGAAGGACTCAAGCATCGCCCGCAGTCCCAGATACAGAAGCAGAAGCGGTGGCAGAGCGGCGAGCGCAAACAGCAGCAGCCCGTACTCCCAGTACATGAACGCCAGCAGCACGCAGAGCAAACCCGCACCCGCATACAGCGCCGCAAGCGAGATGGTGTAGGTGCGCCTCCGCGGCAGCATTCCCCTGCGCCTGAGCTCAAACCACCTGCTCTCCCAGCCCTTCCCCTCCTCCAGGAAGACCGCTATGTATGCTGCAATCCTGGTGGTTGACTCAAGCTGCGAGGTTATGAAGAAGATGGAGGGTATGAGTATAGCCAGCGGGCTGAGGAGCACCAGCCCGCTCCCTGCGTTCAGCCCGTAGCCGAGAAGCGAGGCGGTAACGGTGATGCTGGCTATGAACACCGTTGAAGTTATCTGCGAATTCTGGTTTATCTCCGCTCTCAGGCTCTCGTACTCCCTCTCACGCTCAGGCGACGCACCCATCTCAACCTCTTAATCACCACCAAACACCTCTTCCCAGCGCTCATCCACGTAGCGCTGCAGCACTGCGATGTGCTCGTCTGTGAGATGCCTGAAGCGCTTCTGCATGCGCAGGTACTCTGCAACAGGGCGCTTCACCGTGGGCTTGTAGGTAACCCTCGCCTTGCCATGCTCAATCTCGTAGAGTATCCACATCCCGCTGTCCACCGCCAGGCGAGCCACCTCAATGCTCTTCTCGCTGGCTATGCCCCAGCCGGGAGTGCAGGAGGCATGCACATGCACGTAAGCTGGACCCTCAATGCTCAGCGCCTTCCGCACCTTCTCCATGTAGTCCAGCGGGAAGGCAACGCTGGCGGTGGCAACGTAGGGTATGCCGTGGGCTGCGGCTATGCGCGGCATGTCCTTCTTGAAGGTTTTGTTTCCAAAGCTTCTCTTCCCTGCAGGTGAGGTGGTGGTTGCTGCGCCGTAGGGGGTTGCTCCAGAGCGCTGTATGCCGGTGTTCATGTAGGCTTCATTGTCGTAGCAGATGTACACAAAGTCATGCCCGCGCTCAAGAGCACCGCTCAGCGCCTGGAAGCCTATGTCCACCGTGCCTCCGTCGCCACCGAAGGCTATTACCTTGACATCCTTCCTGCCCAGCGCCCTGAGTGCAGCCTCCACACCGCTCGCCACCGCTGCGGAGTTCTCAAAGGCTACATGAATCCAGGGCACGCGCCAGGCAGTCTCGGGGTAGGGTGAGCTTATCACCTCCATGCAGCCCGTGGCGTGGGTGACTATGACATTCCTGCCGGCTGCCTTGAGAGCCAGCCTCATGGCGACGGTGCACCCGCAGCCAGCGCAGCCTCTGTGTCCAGGGGCAAAGAGCTCCTCATCGCTCACCTCCTTCACAAGCCGCCTGAACTTGAAGCACCTGCTCGCAGCCAAGCTTGCGCCGCACACATGGCGGCACCTCACATAGCTCGGTATATCAGCAGCAACCTTCACAGCGCTTCCTCCTTCAAACCAGCCCACGCAACTTCCTCAACCCTCTCACCGCGCAGCGCACGCTCCGCACGCTCAATCGCTTGGCGCACGTGCTCGGTGGTTATGTCCCTGCCACCCAGCCCCGCAACGGTGCCGAGTATGCGTATATCAGAGCCGTAGAGCACACTCTTGAGCTCGGTCATCAGCGCACCCTCGCCGAAGCCCATGGAGACATCCTTCTCAATCACATTCACCACCTTTGCATTCCTCAGCGCCCTCCTCACAGCCTCCTTCGGGAAGGGGCGGAACATGCGCAGCCTCAGCAAGCCCACATCGCTGCCGAGCATGTCTATGGTCTCCTTTATCGTGCCCGCAACCGAGCCCATTGTAACAAGCACCACCTCCGCATCCTGCATGTTGTACTCCTCAAGTATCCCGTAGCCCCTGCCAAACACCCTGCGGAACTCCTCATCCGCCTCCTCCGCAACCCTGAGCGCATGCTCCATCGCAATCTCCTGCTGCTTCCTGCACTCCATGTAGTAGTTGGGGTCACCCAGGGAGCCCATGGTGACCGGGTGCTCGGGGTCAAGCGCATGCGGCAGCCTGAGCTCTGGCAGGTAGCGCCTCACCTGCTCCTTATCAGGCACCTCCACAGGCTCAACGGTGTGGGTGAGCACGAAGCCGTCCATGCACACCATCACCGGCAGGAGCACATCCTGGTGCTCGGCGATGCGGTAAGCCTGAATAACGCTGTCCAGCGCCTCCTGACAGGTCTCAACGTAGAGCTGCACCCAGCCGGAATCCCTCTCGGCGATGGAATCACTCTGGTCGTTCCAGATATTTATGGGTGCGCTCAGGGCGCGGTTTGCATTCACCATAACTATGGGCAGGCGCATTCCCGAGGCTATCCACAGCACCTCATGCATCAGCGCAAGCCCCTGCGAGGCGGTGGCGGTGAAGGTTCTCGCCCCCGTGGCACTCGCACCTATGCATGCGCTCATTGCAGAGTGCTCGCTCTCCACCATTATGTACTCTGCATCAAACTCCCCGTTCGCCAGCATCTCGGCGATGTCCTCAACTATGTGCGTCTGGGGCGTAATCGGGTAGGCTGCAATAACCTTAACGTCGCAGAGCTTCACAGCCTCTGCAACCGCCCTTGAACCGTGCATAACATCCCTGTGGGGCATCACTTCTCCTCCAGCACCATTTCTATTGCCTCTGTGGGGCACTCATTTGCACATATTCCGCAGCCCTTGCAGAAGTCCAGGTCAACCACGTACTCCCCTGCCTCATTCCTGGAGATGCATGCCTCAGGACAGAATATCCAGCAGCTCCCGCAGTCTATGCAGCGCTCCTGGTGAACCACGGGCTTGAAAACCCTCCATCCGCCAGTCTTGTTGCGCTCCGAGCTTCCAGGCTCGGTGATGCAGGCTGCAATATCAACCTTCATAGTTTCGCCTCCATCTCCTCATACGCCACCTCAACCGCACGCACGTTTCGTTCCGCCAGCTTCTCGGGGAAGCGCCTGCGCACAGCCTTTATAACCGACTCCAGGCTGACCTCCCCGGTGAGGGCAGCAAAAGCTCCAATCATGGCGGTGTTCACTATGGGCACGCCCAGCACATCCAGGGCTATTCTGGTGGCGTTTATCGTGTGCACCTCCGCCTCGGTGTTGAGCTTTATCTCGCTCTTCTCGGTGTTTATCAGCGCCTTGCCCGTGCTTTTAAGCCCGGCAGCAACATCTATAACCTCAAGCAGCGACGGATCCTGCACAACTATGTAGTCAGGCTCATAAATCTGACTTCTCAGGCGAATGAAGCGGTCACTTATCCTGGCGAAGGCTGTAACAGGTGCACCCCTGCGCTCCGTTCCAAAGCTCGGAAAAGCCTGCGAGTACTTGCCATCAAAGAAGGCTGCCATCGCCAGCAGGTCGGCTGCGGTAACCGCACCCTGACCTCCGCGACCGTGGAAGCGTATCTCCTTCATCTTGAAGCCACCTCCTTGAGCAGCGGCATGTTGGTTACGTAGCAGTACAGCGTACCTCCCGTCTCCCGCAGCTCGTCCTCTGTGCTTGCCACCACTGCCAGGGGCTGCCAGCTCTCGTCCCTCTTCGCGGTTATTGCAGCATCCACCGCGCCGGAGGCAAGGGCGTGCAGCAGCAGCGCCGTTACAGCACCTCCATCCTGCCAGCGGCTCAGCTTGGCTTTCTCCGTGGCTCTCACGGCGAACACGTCAATGTACTTCCCCAGCGAATCGCTCCTCACCTCCTCGCCGGAGAACAGCCTGTCAGCCATCTCCATCACAGGCAGGGAGGTGCGCGGGCAGGCTAAGTAAGCCTTCTCCAGCACTGCATCCTCCGCATCCGCACCCTGCTTCAGCCGCGGACGCTCCTCCACCATTTCAAGCACCTCCTCCGCCACCGCCGCGCAGGTGCCGCAGGCAATGCACATTCCAGCGTCCACCACATGCCTCTCCAGGTCTGCAAACCTCCTGCCCTTAGCCTCGGCAACGATGGCGCTGAGGTTCCTCTCGCCCATGGTGCGTATGTGCCTCGCCGGGTAGCCCTCCTTCGCCCTGTGCTCCGCCTCCTCCAGGTTCTCGTCCCGCTTCTCCTTGGTGAGCTTCTCCACAAGCTTTGTGCCGGGCTTAACCTCGCTTATGTGCTTCACCTCCACGTAGCCGCTGCTCTCCGCCTCTCTGAGCAGCTCTAACCCGCGCTTTGTGCGCACTATTACCGTGCTGTACTTCGGCGGCGTGCCAACGGCACCAACGCTCAGGTCGGCGAGCTCAGCAGAGAAGTCCAGGCACACCT
>JAADFH010000025.1:0-2448 GCA_013152995.1 Methanobacteriota archaeon | reverse complement strand
GAAGCGGAATTTCCTGCAGCACCTCGCCGTTGCTGTACAGCAGCATCTTGCCCTTCTTTATGTCAAACTTGTCAACATCGCTGAGCTTTATGCCGTAGTCGTCCTCCACCAGTGCACGCAGGCAGGTGTAAGCCCAGTTCTCCCTGCAGAATAGTCCTATGGTCAGCTCCACGCTGTGCATCCAGCTCTGCCCTATCTCGGAACTGAAGAGCTGCAGCTTGCGCAGCGCCTGCAGCTGACAGGGTAAGCCAACATAGGCAAGCTTCATCTCTCCACCTCTACGACATCTGCACAATACTATTCATCACGATTTTTCATTATAAATATTTCGCTCACCTCCCTCACCTCGCCATTCTGATGCAGGCTCTGGCAACGTCCCTGGCGGTGACCATGCCCACGATTTCACCGTTCTGCATCACCGGCAGGCGACGGATGTTGTTGGCGTCTATGATTTCTGAAGCCTTCTCAACGCTCGCTTCGGCGTCTATGGTAAACCTGAGCTCGGTCATGACCTCTGAAGCCTTCACCTGTGCAGGGTCTGCGTCTTCAGCGACCACCTTTGTCAGGATGTCCCTCTCCGTCAGGATTCCGTAGCGAAGCGGCGCAAGCTCCACCAGCACCGAGCCTATCTTTTTTCTGCTCATTATCTCAGCCACTTCCTTTACGCTCGTGTCGGGCTTCACCACCGTTATTGAATGCATTATCTCCCTGACCTTCATCTCCGCACCCGCCATAAAATGTTGCGGTCGGTATATTAATGTTTGTGGACGAGGTGCACCAAATCAGAGATGCGGTATGGATGTTGAAGGCTTTGCTCGCAGGAGACTGCTCAGGGGTGAGCCTGAGGAAGAGGTGGTGAGAGCTGTCGCCAGGCACGTGAGGGCGCTGAAGAGCTGGGGGGATGATGCTGCTGAGGCTTTTGCACGTGCTGTGGTGAGGGATGCGGTGCATGCGCTGAGCTGTGAGCGTGCCGGGGGCATGCTGGGCGAGCTCCTGAGGTACCCCCGGGCTGAGGTGGGAATGGGCGAGTTCGGGGTTGGCTCACGCGGAGAGGGTGACTTCTTTGTGCACAGGCTGCTGGGGAGGCTGGCTGAGGGTGGTGCGCTGCCCGCAAGAGAGCTGGACGATGCGGGCGCCGTGAGAGCGGGCTCGGGCTACCTTGCCCTTGCGGTTGACGGCATGCATTCCCGCCTGAGCGAGTTTCCGTTTCTGGCTGGCTTCCACTGCACGAGGGCTGCGCTCAGGGATATATGCGTGGTGGGCTTCAAGCCCGTCGCCACTCTGGCAGACCTGCACTTGGCTGATGATGGTGACGTGGGGAAGCTGTTTGACTTCACCGCCGGCGTTGCCTGCGCCGGTGAGCTGTGCTCGGCTCCGCTTGTGGCGGGCAGCACGCTGAGGATAGGCGGGGACATGGTGCTGGGTGAGCGTCTGGTGGGCTGCGCGGCTGCTGCTGGCGTCTCTGAGGAGCCGCCCAGGCTCAGGAAGCACGCCAGGGCGGGGGATGTGCTGCTCATGAGCACGGGCAAGGGGGGTGGCACAGTAACCACAATCGCAATATACCACGGCTGGCATGAGGTGGTGATGAAGACCCTGAATGTGGAGTTCATGCTCGCCTGCGAGCTGCTCAGGGGGTCGGAGCTCATGGAGCACGTGCACGCCATGACAGACGTCACCAACGGGGGTATAAGGGGGGATGCCCACGAGATTGCAAGAGCCTCCAGAACAAAACTGGTGCTGGATGAGGAGGCTGTGTATGGAGCAATTGAGGGTGAGGTGCTGGAGATGCTGCAGGAGCTGGGGATAGACCCCTTAGGCATAAGCGTTGACTCGCTGCTGCTCTCGGTGCCGGAGGAGCATGCAGAGGATGTGAGGAGGCTGCTCTCGCGGGCAACGGAGATGCACGTGGTGGGCAGGGTGGAGAGGGGGAGCGGGGTTTACATAGAGGGCAGGGAGGTGCGCAGGCTTGAGCCACGCTTCAGGGAGGCTGCGTACACCGAGGTGAAGCGTGCGGTGGGGGAGGAGGCGCCAGAGGATGTGGATGTGCTCAGGCGCAGGGTTGAGAGCGCCTGGAGGCAGGCGCTGGAGAAGAAGAGGATGGTCATGAGGTACATAAAGGAGGTTGGTGCATGAAGAAGGGTAGTGTTAAGGTGAAGCGCGGGCTGGCGCAGATGCTGAAGGGCGGGGTTATAATGGACGTCACGAATGCGGAGCAGGCGGGCATAGCCGAGGACGCTGGAGCGGTTGCGGTGATGGCGCTGGAGAAGGTGCCCGCGGACATTCGCGCCGCAGGTGGCGTGGCGAGGATGGCAGACCCCGCAAAGATTCAGGAGATTATGGATGCGGTGAGCATACCCGTGATGGCGAAGGTCAGAATAGGGCACTTCGCGGAGGCGCAGATTCTTGAGGCTCTGGGTGTGGACTTCATAGATGAGAGCGAGGTGCTCA
>JAADFH010000024.1 GCA_013152995.1 Methanobacteriota archaeon | reverse complement strand
GGCGCTGGAAGCTACGCGAGGGCGCTAAAGCGGGAGTGCAGCCGCCTGGGTGTGCAGCACAGGGTGAGGTTCGCTGGAGCCTTGCAGGCGCGGGAGCTCAGCGAGCTCTACGCCACCTCGCTGGCGCTTCTCATGCCCTCGCGCAGGGAAGGCTTCGGGCTGGCTGCGCTTGAGGCTATGGCGCACGGCACCCCGCCTGTTGTCAGCTCTGCAGGCGGGCTGGTGGAGGTGGTTGAAGACGGCAGGAGCGGTGTGGTGGTGCGGGAGCTTTCGCCGGAGAGCTTGGCAGAGGTGCTGGAGAGGCTGCTCACCAGCAGGGAGCTGTGGGAGAGGCTGAGCAGGGGGGCAAGGGAGAGGGCGGAGCAGTTCTCCTGGGAGCGCACCGCACGCGAGTACTCCAGAATCTACAGTGAGGTGGTGCAGGAGTGAGGCTGCTCAGACCCGAGGTTGCCTTTCCGCTGGCGTACCTGCTCTTCCTGCTCTTAGCCATGGGCTCCTATGCAAGCCCTGTAACTTCCCAGTACCTGAGGTTTGCCTCCCCTGGCGCTCTGCCCGTGCTGCTCACCCTTGCTGGAGTGGGGCTGTTCATCCTGGGTGCGGTGCTGGCTGAGAGGAGCGAGCGCACCGCCGACGAGAGGCTCCTGCTGGGTGCGATTGCATTCCTGAGCTTCTATGTGCTGCATCAGGAGTTTCCCGGCTACCTGCTGCTCGCCGCTGCAGCAGCCTCTGGCAGCGTGCTGCTGTGGCTGGGGATTACCAGGTTCGCCTCTCCTGGCATGATTGCGCTCAGCTCCTCAGCGCTCGCCCTGCTGGCGCTGGGCTACACCCTCTCCAGAGGTGTGCCGCTGTTTGAGCCTGTGCTGAGGGAGCAGGTTGCGGTATCGCCTGAGCGGGCGATATTCCACGGACTGGGAGTGGTGGGCTCAAGCATGATGCTTGTCAGCATGCCCCTGCGCATCTCCCTGCCTTTAGTTTCGCTTCTGGTGGCTGGAGGGGTGCTGGCTGGCTTCAAGAGCGATGCCATCGCGATAGCTCTGAGCTCGTGCGCCGCCGCCCTGCTCACTAAGCGTCTGAGTGTGCATGCGCTCCTGCTTGCGGTAGCCTTTGCGCTTCTCGTGCTCACGCTGGTAAGCACCCACATAGCTGGCACAGCCTACGGCACCTGGAGCATACCCCCCTGGTACTACCCGCTTTACCGCGCGGGCTTCACCTTCCTGGTCTTCTCCTCCTCGGTTCAGCTTGCCTTCCCCCTGGGGCTGCTCCACGGCAGGGCGCTCCTGGATGTCAGCCAGACCATCGCAAGCGTTGCTGTGCTCGGCTACACCCAGGAGCACATAATAACCACCACCTTCTTCGGACCAGCGGTGCTGGACTTCGGGCTTGCCGGCGTGCTCATCGCCGTGCCAGCGGGCGCATACCTGGGGCTGATGTACCGCCTCAGCCGCAGCCCCGCGGGAGCGGCATGCTACGCTGCGGCGCTGGTGCACATGCTCATACTGATAGAGGTGGGTGTGCAGCCCACCAGCGTGCTGTTTCTGCTCATGCTCCTCTACCTCTCTCAGCGAGCGCAGCGGCGGTGAGGCTGGCGATTTCAGCCGCAGCCCTGGCGGGGTTGTCAGCGCTGTATATCGCCCTACCGACTATCTCGTAGTCCGCACCCGCCAGTATTGCGCTGCCAGGAGCTGCGCCCTGAGCACCAACTCCCGGGGAGATTATCACCTTCTCCCCCGCTATCTCCCTCAGCCTTCTGAGGCTCTCCAGTCTCGTCGCCGGCGCCACTATGCCCGTGGCTATGCTCAGGCACCTCCTCGCCACCTCTTCAGAGACAGGAGTTATGAACTCCTCAGCTCCTGCATGGCTCATGTCAGCCACCACGAACACCGGCAGCACCTCCGCACACGCTCTGACACTCTCATACCCGGTGAAGCCGTGGGCTATGATGTAGGAGGCACCCGCATCCCTCGCAATCCTCGCAATGGCTGCGCACACATGGGGCACGTCTGCAACTTTGAAGTCTGCTATAACCGGCAGCAGCTCAGCCAGCCTGCGCACCACCTGCATCCCGGAGCGCAGCACCAAGGGATAGCCCACCTTCACCGCATCCACGTGCTCCGCAACCTGGGTGCACACCTCCAGAGCCCTGCCGGCATCCTCCACATCCAGAGCAAGTATCAGCCCGTGCCTTCGCTCCATTCTCTCATCCTCTCCCTGAGGCTCGCCACCAGAAGGGGCAGCACCAGCGTAACATCTCCTGTCACGCTCACCACCCTGGCGTGCTTTGCGGTCTTGCCCCAGCTTATGCCCTCCTCAAGCCTCGCACCGCTCAGGCTGCCCGCCTCCTCGCGGTCAAGGGTTATCTGAATGCCGTAGTCTATGCCACCCCTAAGCAGGCAGGCGCCCAGGATGTAGTGCTTGGGCACCCCGCCGCCCAGGAAGAGAGCACCCACACGCTCCGCCTCTATTACCAGCTGCGCCATCTCACGCATGTCCTTGACCGCATTCAGCACCAGTGAGTTGTTCTGGCTGAAGAAGAAGAGCTGCAGCCCCACCATGGAGTCGGTGATTGCGGGTGAGAACACCGGCACCTTCATCTCATGGGCTGCGCGCAGAAAGGAGTGCCTGTCCTGCAGGCTTGCGCCTATCTCGCTCAGCAGCTCTCTTATAGAAAGATTGCTCCTCTGCTGCTCGCTCATGCTCCCCAGAAGCCCCTGCATGTAGTCCTCAAAGGCGGTGAAGCTCTCAACCTTTGTATAGACGTTTCCCATCCTGCCTATCCCCCGCTCGTGGAGCTCCGCATCACCGGCGCAGAAGCTGCCCGCGTAGTGCTCCCCGCCCAGCGCCTCTATAACGTCGTGCACCACGCTGGCGCCGTTGGTTACAACCGCACTGACGGCACCCATTCTTATTAGCTCGGTTATCACCCTGCGCATCCCCCCAGCCACCACACACCCGGCTATGCCCAGAAAGAGCGTTGCCCTGCTCCTGACCATCTCCTCCAGGATGTTGCAGGCTTTTCCGAGGGCACCCGCGCCGAGCACTCCTGCCCTTGCATAGGCGCGCATCAGCTCGTCAACGCTCATGCGCTCCCCGAGCTCAACGTGCTCAACCCTCTGCAGCTTCACCAGACTTCACCTTCCTGAGCTGCTTCTCAAGCTCCTCCAGTCTGCGGTCAATCTGCTCAATCTCAGCCTCAAACTTGGACTTCTCAATGGCGTGCAGCTCCTCACTGATCTCCCCTGAGGCAAGCTTCTTCCTGAGGTTGTCTATGCCGAGCTCAAGCTTCTCCCTCCTCTTCCTGAGGCTGCGTATCTCTGAGGCTATGTCCACACCCTTCTTCACCCTCTCAACCTTCCTCTCAAACCCGTTGAAGGTCTTCCGCCTGAGGTCGGTTATCGCCCTGTAGTCCTTTATGCTGCCCCTCCTCCTGTAGCTGCGCGGGGCAAGTGCCTTGTAGGCTTCGCTTGCAGCGAATACTGCAAAGACTGCAAGGAGGATGAAGAAGGCGTACATGTACCAGTTTCGTCCCCCCTCCTCACGCTCAACCCTGACTATTACCTTCTCTGCAGGCTTGGTGCTGAGGTTGCTGGCAAAGTTGCGTATCTGCGCCTGGAGCGCCTGCTGAACCGCGGAGTTTGCATGCGACTGGGCGCTCCTAGCCAGCGTGCCGGCGGTCTTCAGGCTGGCAAGCGCATCCGTGGCGCTCAGGTAGGCTCTGTAGGGGTCGGTGTTGAGGGCAAGCTCTGCGGCGCTCTTCAGCCTGAGGTACTGGCTCAGATTTCCAAGAGAGGCGCTCAGCAGCTTCTCCGCCTCCTCCACGCTTGCGTTGTAGATTCTGGCTTCAGATATGCTCAGGTTCGCCGACTTTACCGCAAGCATGGTCTCGTGCTCCAGGGCGCTGGCGATGCTCAGCTTCTCTTCAGCAAGCTTTCTGTACTCGCCGTACTCTATCCTGACCGGAAAGCCCTGGTAAACGCGGCTGTCCAGGCTGTCTGTTATGTAGGCGATGTGTCTGCTGCTCTTTATCTGCGGCTCTGGCGATGCGCTGCCGAAGTAGTAGCCCGGGGGCAGGAGGAACTCTATGCTCACCCTGCCGAAGCCCCAGGGATAGGCGCGGCGCAGCGCCTCGCCCTCCAGCAGGTAGGTTCGGTCAGCGCGCTGGATGTCGGCTGAGTAGCTGTACTTGAGGCTGAGCTCAACTTTTCTTGAGTACGCCCTGCTCAGGTCAAAGATAACCGCACCCGCTGCGGTGTCAACTCTTGCCTCAGCGCCTCCTGTTGCGTGAGCCACCACACCGTAAACTCCGGGCGGGAGGGAGTAGTAAACGGGCTCTTTAACTGAGAAGGGGCTGTTCTCAATCAGCACCCACTCTTCCACGCTTATGTTGCTTCCAGCCAGGTAGTAGCTCAGGTTGTGCTGCACCGCCGTCATGCCCGCTGCTCCTGCGGGGAGCAGCACAAGCAGCAGGAGCAGGCTCGCTGTCAGGCGCATGGTAGGATTTAAGGGGAGGCATGTATAAATAAGTTGGCGCCTCCGTTGCAAGCAGGTGATGCAGAAAAGTTTTACTGGGGTAAGTCCATGGCTATGTAGCAGCAGCGGGTGTGGTCTAGCGGTAGGACCCGAGCCCCCCAAGCTCGTGACCCGGGTTCGAATCCCGGCACCCGCATACACTGCGTCAGCCTGCTGTTTTTCTGCTGCCTGCCGCATGGATGTGCTCAATCTCACCCAAACCTTTTTATACCTGGAAGCTCATAAGTGTGTCCAAACTGTGCATAACCGGGCGGAGGTTCATGAATGGAGAGGTATGATGTTATAATAATCGGTGGCGGTCCTGCTGGTTTGAGCGCTGGTATATACACCGCAAGAGCAAACAAGCGCACCCTGATTCTTGACAAGCCTGGAGGCAGCACACTTCTCAAGGTTGAGGAGATAGAGAACTACTTTGGCTTTCCTGATGGCATAACCGGCAGGGAGCTGCTGGAGCTCGGCAGGAGGCAGGCGCAGAAGTTCGGAGCGGTCATAGTTGAGGAGGAGGCGGTTGCCATAAAGCCGGGTGACGGGGTGTACGTGGTGGAGACGCCGGTGTCGGAGTACGAGGGCAGGGGGATAATAATAGCCACCGGCGTCAAGAGGGAGAGGGCTAACATAAAGGGGCTGCAGGAGTTTGAGGGCAGGGGCGTGAGCTACTGCGTTACCTGCGACGGATTCTTCTTCCGCGGCGCAAAGGTTGGTGTTCTGGGCTCTGGCGACTACGCAGCAAAGGAGGCGCTTGAGCTGCTCACCTACACCAAGGATGTGTGCGTGTTAACCAACGGTGAGAGGCTTCAGGCAAGTCCAAAGCTGCAGGAGGAGCTTGAGGCAAATGACATAGAGGTGGTTGAGGAGAGGGTTGAGGAGCTTTTTGGCGAGGATGCGCTTAAGGGCGTTAAGCTGGCTGATGGCAGCGTCAGGGAGCTGAAGGGGCTCTTTGTGGCGGTTGGCACGAGCGGTGCGGTGGATTTTGCCAGGAGCCTGGGGATAATGACGGAGGGCTCGGCTATAGTGGTGGATAGCAGGCAGAGCACCGGCGTGCCCAGGGTGTATGCGGCTGGTGACTGCACCGGCGGAAGCAGACAGGTTGCGGTTGCGGTGGGGGAGGGTGCGAACGCCGCTCTGAACCTCCTGGGAGAGCTGAGAAAGGATAAGAGCGGGTGATGCAGATGAAAAATCTGCCGGATATTAAAACACCTTTCCGGGAGATGTCTGTTGTGGATATAATGAGGTGCATGTTCGGGCTTAAGAACTTTGAGACTCAGATTTATCTTGAGCTTGTAAACAAAGGCTCAATGACGGTGAATGACCTGGTGAGGGACTTCGGGAAGGACAGGAGCACCGTGCAGAGGGCGCTTCAGAACCTGATTATAGCGGGGCTGATTCACCGCGAGCAGAGGAACATAAAGCACGGGGGATACTACTATGTCTACCACGCCACTCCCTTCAGCGAGCTCAAGGATACGATGAAGGAGAGCATAAGGAAGTGGTGCGATACCGTGATAAAGTGGATAGATGAGCTCAATCCGTGAGGTGTGGAGATGCTGAAGCCGCCTTTTGACCCGAGGAGTGTGAAGCCAGGGGAGTTTGAGTACCTCACCCGGAGGAAGCTGGAGGGCGGTGAGGTGCTGGTGTGGCGCAGAAGGGGTGAGGAGCTTTCGGGATTTGTGCTGCTCTGCCCCCACTGCGGTAACACCAACGAGGGCACCGCCGAGCTCA
>JAADFH010000023.1 GCA_013152995.1 Methanobacteriota archaeon | reverse complement strand
AGGATTTTCAGGAGGGTGCTCGGCGCTGCTGCGGAGGTGGAGAGTGAGGGTATAAGAGCCTCCTGGGTGCAGGCGGTGATAGCGAGGGGCGGCAGAGAGCTCGGGAGAGCACTGCTGCAGGTGCACCGCAGCGGCAGCTTCTCGGCGCTGCGGAGGGTAGCCCAGAGTGGCGAGCGCTCGCCACTCGAACCCCTGCCCTGGGAGTGCGTGGATGTGCGGGTTGACCCTGGATACCTCAGGAGGGAGTACCTGCGCTACCTTGAGGGCGAACCCTCGCCTGAGTGCTTCCCCGGCTGCAGGAGGTGCGGTGCATGCGGATGAGGAGGTTTGCGGCGAAGGTTTACTATGAGGGGCACGGCTTTTACGGTTCGCAGAGGCAGAACGGGCTGCGCACCGTGGAGGGCGAGCTTCTCAAGGTGCTCAGGAGGTTCGGCTGTGGCGAGTGGTTCAAGAGCGCGGGAAGAACCGACAGGTTTGTGAGCGCCCTGGGGAATGTTTTTGCCTACGAGCTTCCCAAGCCCATGCCCCCAAGAGCCCTGAACGCCTTCCTGCCCGAGGACCTCAGGGTGCTGGCGGTGAGGGAGGTTGACGAGAGCTTCCACCCCAGGTATGCGGCGCTCAGCAGAACCTACCGCTACTTTGCGCCTGACAGGGGCTACAGCATGCGCAGGGTTGAGCGTGCGTGCAGCGTGCTCGTGGGCAGGCACAGCTTCCACAGCTTTACCTGCGACAGGCAGAGGAACACGGTGAGGAGGCTGATGGAGGTGCGTGCAGAGAGGCTGGGGGGCGTGGTGGTGCTGAGCTTCAGGGGGGAGAGCTTCCTGCGTGAGATGGTGCGCAGGCTGTGCACCGCTGTGCTTCTTGCCGGGGCTGGAGAGATTGAGGTGGAGGAGATTGAGGAGGCGCTTGAGCCGGGGGTGCAGAGGTGCTTCCCTCCAGCTCCGCCCGAGTACTTAGTGCTCTGGGAGGTGGAGTACGGGTTTGAGTTTGAGCATGAGGAGTACTCTTTGAGGCAGCTGGTGCAGAGGCTGCAGCACAGGCTGGAGCAGCTTGTGGCGGGTGCGGAGATGAGCAGGCAGATGCTCTCCAGCCTGGGGGTTAAAGTTTAAGTGGATGCGTTACCAGTATTTGCAGGAGGTTTAAAGATGAAGGTCATGCTGGTAGGCGGCGGTGCGAGGGAGCATGCGATAGCTGAGGCGCTGTGCAGGAGCGAGGGGGTTGAGCTGTACGCGGTGATGGGCAACCGCAATCCCGGCATTCTCAGGCTGTGCCGCGGGGTTGAGATAGCAAAGGAGACTGAGGTTGAGAAGGTGGCTGAGGCGGCGGAGCGCTGGGGCGTGGAGCTGGCGGTGGTTGGACCGGAGGCGCCGCTGTGCGCTGGCGTGGCTGACAGGCTGGAGGAGCGCGGCGTGCCCTGCATGGGTCCCAGGCAGAGGCTGGCGATGATAGAGGGCAGCAAGAGCTTCTGCAGGTGGCTCATGAGCAGGTACCGCATACCCGGCAACGTCAGGTATGCCAGCTTCACCGACGCGGATGAGGCGGCTGAGTTCATAGACAGCTTTGAGGGCGAGGTTGCGGTGAAGCCTGCGGGGCTGACAGGGGGCAAGGGTGTGAAGGTCATGGGCGAGCATCTGGCTGACAGGGAGGAAGCCAAGGCTTACGCTAAGCAGGTTGTTGAGCAGCGCATAGGCGGCGGGGAGGTGGTGATAGAGGAGAAGCTCGTGGGGGAGGAGTTCACGGTGCAGGCGTTTGTGGCGGGAGGGGTGGTCAAGCCCATGCCCGCGGTGCAGGACCACAAGCGGGCGTTTGAGGGAGACAGGGGGCACAACACCGGCGGGATGGGTTCCTACTCAATGCCCGACGGTCTTCTTCCCTTCCTCGGTGAGGAGGAGTACTCGCAGGCGGTTGAGATTATAAGGAAGACGGCGGAGGCGCTGAGGAAGGAGACGGGGGAGGACTACAGGGGCGTGCTGTACGGACAGTTCATCCTGGGCAGGGAGGTGAAGCTGGTGGAGTTCAACTGCCGCTTCGGCGACCCAGAGGCTATGAATGTGCTCTCGCTGCTTGACAGCAGCTTTGCGGAGCTCTGCATGCAGATAGCTGAGGGGAGGCTTAAGAGTGAGCCGAAGTTTAAGAGGCTTGCGAGCGTGTGCAAGTACATAGTGCCGAAGGGGTACGGGGTATCCCCAGCACCGCCCGCTGAGATTAGTGTGGATGAGGCGGCTATCTCCAGGGAGGGCGCGCTGCTCTACTACGCTGCGGTCAACCAGCAGGATGGCAGGCTGTACACCACCACCTCAAGGAGTGTGGCGGTTGTGGGGCTGGCGGAGAGTCTTGAGGAGGCGGAGCGCATAGCGGAGCGTGCAACCTCGCATGTGAGGGGTGAGCACCTGTACCACAGGCGGGACATAGGCACCAAGGAGCTCATAGAGAGAAAGCTGCAGAGGCTGAGGAAGCTGAGGGGTGAGTGATGCACATCCTCTCTTTTACCGACTTTGAGGGCATGGTGGAGGAGCTGTTTGAGCTTGCGGAGAGGCTCAAGGCGGGTGGTGCTAAGGGCGACGAGCTCAGGAACCGCAGCCTGGCGATGATATTTGAGAAAGCCTCAACCAGAACCAGGGTGAGCTTTGAGGTGGCGATGACGCAGCTGGGAGGGCATGCGATATACCTGAGCCCCAGGGAGATGCAGATGGGAAGGGGGGAGAGCATAGCAGACACCGCAAGGACGCTGAGCAGGTATGTTGATGCCGTGCTTATACGCGCCAGGAGGCATGAGGATGTGGAGGAGTTCGCAAGGCATGCGGAGGTGCCAGTGATTAACGGTCTCACGGAGCTTGAGCACCCCTGCCAGGCGCTGAGCGATTTCTTCACCATGCGGGAGCTGAGGGGCGAGCTCAGCGGCTTGAAGCTGGCTTATGTGGGTGATGGGAACAATGTGTGCCACTCGCTCATGCTGGGCAGCGCCATGCTCGGGATGCGCTTCTCCTGCGCCTCCCCAGAGGGCTACGAGCCGCGGCAGGAGGTGGTTAGAAAAGCCTTAGAGCTGGCTGAGAGGAGCGGCGCAAGCATAGAGGTGCTGCACTCTCCAGAGCAGGCTGTTGAGGGTGCGGACTTCGTGTACACTGATGTGTGGGTGAGCATGGGGCAGGAGGATGAGGAGCAGGAGAGGCTGAGGCGCTTCAGAAGCTTCCAGCTCAACTCGGAGCTGCTGAGGCATGCGCCCGAAGCCAAGGTGATGCACTGCCTGCCCGCAAAGCGGGGGCTGGAGATTACGGATGAGGTGATGGACGGCAGCGCCTCTGTGGTCTGGCAGCAGGCGGAGAACAGGCTGCACGTGCAGAAGGCTATACTTCTGAAGCTGCTCGCTTAGGCTCTTGTACCAGGCTCAGAGGGTTATCTCTATGTCAAGCTCCTCTGCCATCTCCTTGTAGCGGTTGCGTATCGTTACCTCAGTCACCCCCGCTACTTCTGCCACCTCCCTCTGGGTTCTGCGCTCCCCGAGAAGCACTCCAGCAATGTACAGCGCAGCGGCGCTAACTCCAGTGGGACCCCTGCCCGAGGTGAGCTCCCTGTCCATGGCTTTCTTCAGGATTTCCCTCGCCTTGCTCCTCACCTCCCCGCTCAGGTTGAGGGCGCTTCCGAAGCGCTCTATGTAGTCAACCGGCGTGGTGGGGCGCAGGCTCAGCCCGAGCTCACGCGCAACAAAGCGGTAGGTTCTTCCGATCTCCTTGCGGTTGAGCTTTGCTGCATCTGCAATCTCGTCCAAGGTTCTAGGAACTCCGCACTGCCTGCATGAGGCGTAGATTGCAGCAGCGGTAACGCCCTCTATGCTCCTGCCCCTGATCAAGCCCTTCTCAACCGCCCTGCGGTAGAGCATCGCTGCCGCCTCGCGCACGTTCTTCGGCAGCCCCAGGCGTGAGGAGATGCGCTCAAGCTCTGTAAGGGCTATGGCGAGGTTGCGCTCCATGGCGTTGCCAACGCGTATGCGCTGCTGCCACTTCCTCAGGCGGTAGAGCTGGGCTCGCCTGTCTGCGGAAAGCTCCTTGCCGTAGCTGTCCTTGTTGCGCCAGTCTATGACGGTGCTCAGCCCCTTGTCGTGGATGGTGTAGGTGAGCGGTGCTCCCGTGCGGGTGCGCTTCACAGACTGTTCGTGGTCAAAGGCACGCCACTCGGGACCCTCGTCCACCAGCCCTTCATCCACCACGAGACCGCAGCTGTTGCACACTATCTCTGCCCTGCCGTCGTCGTAGCTCAGGTAGCTGCTACCACACTCAGGACACCTGTCTCTGTATTCTACCTCCTTTCCCAAAGGACCTCCTCCTCTCCTCTTTCTTTACATATACTCTTCCCGCCTTTGCATCTTCAAGCACCCTGCTGTCCGGCTCCTTCTCAGGCACAACCACAAAGTAAGGGTGTGAGGCTGGACCTATTATGTCCACGACCCTGCCTATGCACTCACCGCCGCGCGTGACAACCTCCGCATACAGCGGAGGATACTCCCTCCCCCGGAAGATGAGCGCTCCGCTCCTGCTCACGTGGACCAGCTGTCCCAGAACCCTCAATTCGCTCTCCTCCGAGGCAGAATAAAAATTTACTTTAACAGACTTTCAGGATTAACGTTTGCAATTATTTCAGATTGCTTTCTGCTCAGTCCAGCCCCCATTGCGGCTTTAATCATCTCCCCGGTCTCGGGAATATCGTTGGGCGAGTGCGCATCACTCCCCAGTATCAGCTCCGCCCCCGCCTCAGCCGCAGCCCTCGCCACGTGCCCGTTGGTCAGGCAGTGCCCCCTCCGCAGGCTCAGCTCCAGAAGCACCCCATTCTCTGCCGCAAGCTCAGCATCCTCTGGCGTTATGAGCCCGGGGTGGGCAAGGATGTCAACCTCTCCGCACTCAATCGCCGCCCTGTTGGTGCCCTCTGCAACCGGCTCGGCTATGCTCTCTCCGTGCACCAGTACCAGCTCAGCCCCCAGAACCTTTGCCCTCGCCGCCAAGCTGGCGATTCTTGCGGGGGGTACGTGGGTGAGCTCCACACCCGCCAGCACCCTGATTCCGTGCCCCTCAAGCTCCTCCGCAACGCCGCTCAGGCAGCGCAGCAGGTGCTCAAGGTTGGTGGAGTCGGCGTGGTCGGTTATGGCAACTGCCCTGAAGCCTTTTGCGGCATACCTCCTGGCAATCTCCGCCGGCACGAGCTCGCCGTCGCTCAGCACGGAATGAACGTGCAGGTCGTACATGCCTACATGCTGGTTGCAACCCCTTAATTAATATTGCTCTGAGAGCGCTCCCTCTTAGCCTGCTCAACCGCACGCTCCACGAGCTCCACCGCAAGTCCGATGTAGTTCTCCGGCTTCAGAGCCTCTTTTATCTCCGAAGGACTGAGAAGCCTTGTAACCTCCTCGCTCTCAATCAGCACGTCCTCAAAGCTTCTCTCCTCCTCCCACGCCTTCATCGCCAGCCTCCTCAGAAGCTCGTGCGCCTCCTGGCGACTCATCCCGCGCTCGGTAAGCCTGAGCATCACCGCCTCTGCCAGGTTCATGCCCCTCGTGAGCTCCAGGTTTTTGCGCACGTTCTTCATGTCTATCTCAAGGTTTGAGAAGATTTTCTTTGCCCTCTTCAGCATCTCATCAACAAGCATGAAGCTCTCGGGTATTATCACCCTCTCTGCACTTGAGTTGGTGAGGTCACGCTCGTGCTCCAAGGCTACGTTCTCAAGCGCCACGAAGACGTTGCTCTTAACCACCCTCGCAAGACCGCAGATGTTCTCCGCGTTCACGGGGTTGCGCTTGTGGGGCATGGTGCTGGAGCCCACCTGCTTCTCCGCGAAGGGCTCCCTCAGCTCGGCAATCTCGGTGCGCATGAGGTTCCTGACCTCTTTTGCCATCTTGTCCAGGGTTGCGGCAATCAGCGCGAGCAGGCTGAGCAGCTCCGCATACCTGTCCCGCTGCACCACCTGCGAGCTCACTAAGGGTGCCCTGAGCCCGAGCATGCGCATCACCCGCTCCTGCAGCTCTATCCCCCGCCTTCCGAAGCCCGCCATTGTGCCTACGGCACCGCTCATCTTGCCCACGAGCACACGCTTCTTAGCCTCCTGCAGCCTCTGCAGGTGTCTTCTGAGCTCCCTCGCCCAGATTGCAAACTTCAGCCCGTAGGTTATGGGCAGGGCGTGCTGCCCGTGGGTTCTGCCTATCGCAACCGTGCTCTTGTGCTTCTCAGCCAGCTCCAGCAGGATGCCCTCAAGCTCGTAGAGGTCAGCCTCAACGAGGGCGTCTCTGAACTGCAGGGCGTTTGCGGTGTCAACGATGTCGTAGGAGGTTGCACCCAGGTGCACGTATCTTCCAGCTTCGCCGCACCGCTCTGCCAGTGCCTTAACCACCGCCATGAGGTCGTGCTTGGTCTCAGCCTCTATCTCCTTCACCCGCTCAAGCTTCACGTGCTCTGTGCTTGCCTTCCTTGCGATTTCCTCCGCAGCCTCCTTTGGAATGTTCCCCAGCTCCGCATGCGCCTTCGCCAGAGCTGCCTCAACTTCAAGCAGCCTCTGCAGTCTTGCCTCTTCTTCAAACACGCGCCGCATCTCGGGGCTGCCGTACCTGTAGTCTATGGGGT
>JAADFH010000022.1 GCA_013152995.1 Methanobacteriota archaeon | reverse complement strand
GGCGAGCCTTCGGGCGAGCCGTTCAGCCCGCCGCCACTAATAGCCCGAGGTGCCTGTTGCGAAAAGGCACGGATGCCAGGCACGTATCAGCTAGACCTGCGCGGGGCTTTTAATACAAGGGAGAATAAAAATGATTGAGGATGTACGTCAAGTTAAACAATTGGTGAAAGAATATCTTTGGTCTGAGTATTCGTTATAAATTTAAAAATTTTGGAAGATCGCCACTAATTGGCAGTACTCATATAAAATTTAATAGAATAGAATTAAATAGGAATGTGTGGATTGTAGAATGTGAAGTTTGGGAAATTGGGAAACTGGGAGATGTTCCAAAGCAGTTTTATTTAGAAATAACAAAAGATGGCAAGGTTATCAAAGAGAGATTAAATAAACTTTCGAAGAATAATGTTCGCCTTATGTTCGCCTTGACCTCCCCTAAGGCCTCTTCCTGGGAAAAGCATCCAGGCAGAGCAGGAACCTCAGTGCAGTGTTCCTCTTCTCTGCCCTGCTGGATTACAACTTTGTACTTCATGTACTAAATGCTTCAGCCTTAGTTCAGTTGACATGACCGAACTTTACAGGAAATGCCACAGTGTCACTGCAGTCTGTTCTGCGCTGCGTTGGGCACTGGGGCTTTGTTATACATACGTGTTGACAGTGCGGTGGCAAACCGCGCCACACAGGGAAGGAGAGGCAGAAGATTCTTGCGAGAGCAGAGTCTGCATAATAGAGGGTGACGGCTTACCAATGGTGTGTGCTTTGGCAGGAAGAACAGGTACGAGACAGCCAACGCCTGGAGGGAGGCGTACGAGGAGACCGGGAGAGATAAGGTACGATCTGTAGAGTCGGCTCAGCTGGAGGATCTGCCTGAGTCAGAGTGGGAGTTGCTAGCGTTTCGCCAGCCTCCATATCACTTTCATCTGTGGAGCCTCCACCCGCCTTAATTGACGCCGCCAGGTATCCTGAGCGCAAAGGTTTTTAGATAGCGGTGACAAATAATCCATCCGATGCGGGTGGAATTTTCCGGCAGGGACCTGATATCAATGCGGGAGCTCTCCCGCCAGGAGATTGAGCACATCCTGAACGCCGCCGAGCGCACCGAGTTCTCGGGGGACATGCTGAAGGGAAGGCTCATGTCCACTCTCTTCTTTGAGCCCAGCACCAGGACCAGGCTGAGCTTTGAGACCGCAATGAAGCGCCTCGGGGGCGAGGTGGTGGGATTCTCCAAGCCCGGAGCGGCGTCCCTGAGCAAGGGTGAAAACCTGACAGACACCATAAAGACGGTTTCCTGCTACTCTGACGTAATCGTGCTCAGGCATCCACGCGAGGGTGCCGCACGCTTAGCTGCGGAGGTGAGCGATGTGCCTGTGATAAACGCTGGTGATGGCTCAAACCAGCACCCCACACAGGCGCTGACCGACCTCTACACCATACGCAGGGAGCACGGCAGGCTCAACGTAAGCGTTGCCATGGTTGGTGACCTGAAGTACGCCAGAACCGTGCGCTCCCTGGGGCACGGGCTGGCAAAGTTCGGTGCCAGACTGCTGCTCACCTCACCCCCCGGGCTTGAGATGTCGGAAGAGCTCTGCGCCGAGCTTGAGGGCATGGGGGCTAAGGTGGAGGTCTGCTCCAGCATTGAGGAGGCTGTGGAGAATGCGGATGTGCTTTACGTCACCAGAATCCAGAAGGAGCGCTTTCCGGACCCGGAGGAGTACAGGAAGGTGCAGGGAGCCTACAGGATAACCCCCGAGCTGCTTGAGATTGCAAAGCCGGGCATGGTGGTGCTCCACCCCCTGCCCAGGGTTGATGAGATCTCCCCCGAGGTGGACCACACCGAGAGGGCGAGGTACTTCCATCAGGTGCGCAACAGCATACCCATCAGGATGGCTGTGCTCACCCTGCTGCTCGGGGTGGTGTGAGAATGGAGCGGGACATAAGGGTGAAGAAGATAAAGGATGGCACGGTGATTGACCACATAACCGCAGGTCAGGCGCTGAACGTGCTGAGGATTCTGAACCTGCCCTCCGGCTCAGGCGCAACCGTCACGGTGGCTATGAACGTTCCCTCACGCAAGGCTGGTGTGAAGGACATAGTGAAGGTTGAGGGCAGGGAGCTCAGGAGCGAGGAGGTGGACAGGATTGCGCTCCTCGCGCCTGAGGCTACCATAAACATCGTGCGCAACTACAGGGTGGTGGAGAAGAAGAAGGTGGCGATACCCCAGATGGTGGAGGGTGTGCTCGGCTGCGCCAACCCCAACTGCATAACCCACGTTGAGCCGGTGAAGCCGCGCTTCATCGTGGAGAGCAAAAAGCCGATACGGCTGCGGTGCCACTACTGCGAGCGTGTGATGTGCGAGGCAGAGATAGCAAAGCAGTTTTAGGCAGAATGAACGGCGAGGAAGCCAGAAGGGTTCTGAGGGAGATAAACAGGAAGTTCGTGGAGAGGTACGAGAGGATAGATGGCAGTGATGAGTTCTTCATATATACCGCACGCAGGCTGAGGCAGAGCATAAGGATCAACACCCTGAAGGCTGAGTTTGAGGTGGCGCTGGAGAACCTGCGCAGGAGGTTTGAGCTGGAGCCTGTGCCTTGGTGCAGGGAGGGTTTCTGGGTGAGCGGGGGCAGGGTGAGCACCACGCTTGAGCATGCTCTGGGTGTGGTGTTCATACAGGAGGCAGCCTCAATGCTCCCCGTGGTTGCGCTGGAGGTTGAGCCGGGGATGAAGGTGCTTGACGTGGCTGCAGCGCCTGGAGGGAAGAGCACGCAGATTGCCCAGTACATGGGGAACAGGGGCTGCCTTGTGGCGAATGAGCCGAGGACGAAGAGGCTTTCTGTGCTTGCCGCAAACCTGCAGAGGTGCGGGGTGCTCATAGCGAGGGTGACGCAGATGGATGGCAGGAGGTTTGCAGAGTTTCCGGAGCGGTTTGACAGGGTGCTGCTTGATGCGCCGTGCAGCAACGCCGGCATGGTGAGGAAGAGCTACCGCTACCTGCAGGCGTGGGGCAGGAGACGGGCAAAAAAGCTCTCAAAGCTGCAGAAGCAGCTGATTCTTGCCGCCTACAGGGCTCTCAAGCCAGGAGGTGTGCTTGTGTACTCCACCTGCACCCTTGAGCCCATTGAGAATGAGGAGGTGGTTGACCATCTGCTGAGGTGCACGGATGCGGAGGTGGAGGCGGTTCAACTGCCCCTGAGGTCTCATCCCCCCTTTGAGGAGTTTGAGGGCAGGAGCTATACCAGCGAGGTGAGGAAATGTCTGAGGATTCATCCGCAGGACAACGACACCGAGGGGTTCTTTGTGGCGAGGCTGAGGAAGCCTTAGTGCTTGAGCTGCTGGAGAGGCAGTTTGGCATCAGCCCCAGCAAGCTGGAGCTGAGGCTCAAGCCAGGCGGTGGTGGCAGGTGGTACGCTTACAGGGAGTGCGGGCTTGAGGTTGAGGAGGCTCACCCGGGGCTTTACTTCGGCACCCTGGAGAGGGACGGCTTCAGGCTCTCGGTGGAGGGGAGCCACCTGGTGGGCAGGCTTGCCACCAGGGGTGTGGTGGAGCTCACAAGGGAGCAGGCGCTGCGCTGGATGCTGGGCGAGGACGTGGAGGCGGAGGTGGAGGATGGGTACGTGATACTCAGGTATGCTGGCTACTTCCTGGGCTGCGGAAGGGCGAGGGGCGGGGTTGTGAAGAACTTTCTGTCAGCCAGCCGCAGACTTCCCGGCTCTGAGACTGGCAAGGCTCTGCCCTGAGGTCACGGTGGTGCTCAGGTTGAGCAGGGGTTCTGCAGAGGTGCACATGGCGGTTACGGTGGCGCTGTCCGGAAGCTCGGGGAAGCTGCCCGCGATTCCTCCGAGCACAGCCTCCACCACCTCCACAGGCGATGCAGGGGAGGCGCACACCTCGCGCAGCACCTCTGCCTCCTCCCCGCAGGTCAGGCTTGAGTGCGCCCTCGCCCCCACAGAGGACTCAAGCACCTTTATGAGCTCCTCTATCCTCACCCCCTCTATGCCCTCACTCTCCACCTCTGCACGCACCGTTACCTGCTGGATGCATCCCAGCTCGCCCCTGCTTGTGGCTATTATACCCCTGAGCTCTGCACCTATGCATGTCTTCACCTTTGGCTCACCGCCACGCTCTGCACGGGCGCTCGCAAACAGGCGCACGAAGTCCTGCACGTGCCTGCCTGCAGGAGACCTGCGCGGCAGCATTAGGGTGCTCTCCATCCTGACCTCGCTCATGCTGGCGTAGCTGTGCCTCTCAAGTATGCGCAGAACTATCTTGCCGCAGAGCTCCTCAAGGCTGTGGGCGGGTTTTGAGGAAACCTCCTCTATGACCTCGTTTATGGCTTCCAGGTTCCTGGACATGTGCGTGCCCTTCTGGAAGCTGGGCAGGTCAACGTAGCACTCAAAGGTTGCGGAGAGTATGACCTCCCTGCCCTCTTTGCCTTTTATGCGCAGGAGCTTGCGCACGTTGCTGACGCCAGCCCTGGAGATGGGCATCCTGATCTCTGGGGCTCTAACCTGCACATCCGGCAGCATGTTACCACTTACTTTTATCTCGTCAGTTATGGAGGTTTGCACGCTGGTGCAAGGTTAACAATATAAAAAGGCGGGGAGCATGCTGCAGGATATCAGAAGGCTGTTTTTGAGTGCGGTGTTCGTAACCTCCGTCATGTACGTCACCGGCGGGTTCTCGGTGGCTGGCTACAGGTTTGGTGATATCTTTGGGGTGAGCGACGGCTTCTTCAGGATATACCTGCCAGAGATTGAGCTTCTTCTCCTGCTTGCGGTTTTTATGGGAATGAGCTTTGGCAGGCTGTTCTGCGGCTGGCTGTGTCCGCTGAGCGCAATCTTCGGCTTTGTTGAGCCCCTGAGCAAGAAGCGCAGGTGGCACGGCAGGGTGTGGTTCAGGCTGAAGTACGTGAGCCTTGCGGTGGCGGTGGTGCTGGTGTACTACGCCACGACCGCAGGGCTGCCGGTGCCAGTGGGGATGATAGCCTACGCGGGTCTTGCGGCGGTGGCGGTGCTCGTGGTGCTGGAGGTGGTGTACCCCAGGATGTTCTGCACCTCCCTCTGCCCCGTTGGCGGATTCTTCAGCGCTGTGGCGAAGCTGGCAGTCTTCAGGCTGCACGTGGATGAGGAGTGCACCGCCTGCGGCAGGTGCAACGAGGTGTGCGAGATGAACGTGGATATATGCGGCAGAAAGAGGCTGAATGAGTGCTCGGTGTGCCTAGCCTGCATTGAGGAGTGCCCCTACAGGAGCATAAGCATCAGGTGCTCCGTTTAGACCACCAGAGGTGGAAGAGCAGTGCCAGCAGGGTTATGCCGGAGGCGAAGTACATGGTGGCGGTGTAGCCGTAGGCGTGGGATATTGCTCCCCCGAGCAGCGGACCGAGCACCATGGAGATGCTGGTGAAGGAGCCCAGCAGCCCCACGCTGGTGGCTGCCTCGGGGTTGTTTTCCACCAGGTACCTGAGGGAGCCAACGTAGAGCATGGAGTAGGAGAGTGCCAGGAAGAGCTGCACTGGAAGCACCGCTAAGTAGCTGCCGACCAGCGCGTAGGTGAGGAACACAAGCATGCTCATCCCCAGCCCCAGGCGGAGGTGGAGCAGCGCTCCTCCGGTGTTGAGGTGGCGCATTATTATGAACTGGGAGAAGGTGTTGGCAGAGTAAATCACCCCTATCCAGAGCTTGCTGGCTCCGAGCACCTCCAGGTAGAGGGGGAAGATGAGCCACACCGCAAAGGCGCCGGTGTGCCTGAGCAGGTTGGGCAGGTAGATGTGGAGGTTGCGCTTCACAAGATGCACTGGAAATAAAGGGGTGCGCACCCTTGAGAAGCGCAGCTCGGGCATGCGTACGGAAAGCGCAAGGGCGGGGAGCATGAGCAGGGAGCACACCAGAAACACCAGCCAGTACGCTTCAAGCTCCCCGAAGCTCTCACCGCCGGTGGCGAAGATGCCCGCGAGCAGGCTTCCTGTAGCCCAGCCCAAGGAGCCGAAGGATGCTAAGGTGCCCAAGGGCTCGCCTGTCTCACGGGTTCTGGCAATCAGGGGCGGTGTGAGTGCACCCATGCCGAGACCTGCAAGCGCTCTAACCCCCACCAGGGCTGCGCTGCTCTGCGCTGGTATGTGGAGCAGGTAGGCGAGCGCGGAGAGTGCGGTGCCGGAAATCACGAAGATGCGCCTGCCTGTGAAGTCGGAGGCTCTGCCAACCAGGTAGGAGGAGAGCAGTATCGCCACGCCGTAGGAGGTGCCTATGATGCCTATCTCCATCCTCCCCGCACCCAGGGCGCTGGCGTAGTTGGGTATGAAGATGGTGCTCATCATTGCCGCCGCATAACTCAGAAACAGAATCCCCTTCGCATGCATCGTGCACAGGTATCAGCAGGGGAGAGATAAACCCTTCGCTGCTTCAGAAAAAGAAGTAGAGAGGAGGAGGCAGTAGGAGTGTCACCCCTCCCCTGCTGACCTCACGGGTTCCGCTATACTGCTTATCTGCACCCACAATAAAGGTTTTCTTTCGTGTTCTGAAACAAGCTCCGCAAGTCCATATTGCGTTGTTAAGGCTTCTCCGGAGGGTGAGGTGGTCCCCCTGAGCTACTACCGCTGCGGCATCAGACATGCGAGAGCCTACCTTGCCAGAGCCTTCATCTGCTGCTTCAACACCTGCGTTGACGTTATAAAGCACCCCCTTCAGGGAGAGCTTGACTCCCTTGAGCTGGGGCTCAGGGAGGAGCTTGAGAGGTGCGCCCGCACCGGGGAGCAGGTGGAGGTGCCTGTGGACAGGGAGACGGTGGAGGAGCTTGTCAGGGAGCTGGGGTATGATGCGGTGGCGGTTGGCGGGCAGGCGGGGCAGATGGCGCTCACCGCTTCCAGGCTGGGTGTGAGGTGCTATCTCCACTCCGAGCCCAGCAGCAGGCTGCGGGAGCTCTTCAGGGGGCTGGAGGTGCTGGTGGGGGATGCGGGCGGTCTCGTGCGTGTGGATGAGCTTGAGGGGGATGCGGAGCTGCCGGTGCACTACGTTATAGAGCTCAGGGCTGGGGACGTGCACTTCGGCTTCCGTGTGCCTTCTCACACGAGGTTCATAGCCTCCCACGACAGCGCAGCCTTCACGCTGAAGCTCAACCCCTCCTACCTGGAGCACCTCACAGCCGAGCTCAGGCACATACCCAAGGCGTGCGTCTCAGGCTTTCACCTGGTTGAGGGGAGGCATGCCTCAAGGCTGCGTGAGGCTGCGAGGCTCATTGAGGAGTGGAGGGAGGACCTCTACATCCACACCGAGCTGGGGCAGTTCTCAAGCAGCAGAACGCTGGAGATGTTCAGGAGGCACGTGCTCCCCCTGGTTGATTCCGCGGGCTTCAACGAGGTTGAGCTCAGGCAGCTCACCGGCGAGGAGGAGCTCGGCGGGGCTCTGGCGGCTGCAGCCCAGGAGGTGGAGCGTGCGGTCTTCCACACCTCTCAGTATGCGCTTTGCTTGGCTTCACCTCAGGACCATCCGAAGCAGCTCAGGGCGGCGCTTCAGTTCGGCACGCTCTTAGCCTCCTACAGGGCTGTGCACGGCGTGCCTCCGGATATGAGGGGGCTTGAAGGCTTCAGCACGCCTAAGCCTGATAGCGCCGCGCTGCAGGTCTACCGCAGGCTGCGCAGGCAGCTTGGGGAGAGGCTGTGCTTTGTTCCAGCCCTGACCACACCCGCTCCCAGGCACACTGTAGGTCTGGGAGACACCTTTGCGGCTGGGTTTGTGCTGGTGGTGTAGGCTGAGGAATTGTTTGTGGATGTTGGGCTGGGCACATGCAGCAGAAGCAGGCATGAGCGCTCTGCACTGCGCTGCCGCGGAGGGTGGTGACGCTGAGGGAGAGGATAGGGTTTCGTGAGGCGCTGAGCATTGGCATCGGGGGCATGATTGGCGGGGGTATCTTTGCGGTGCTCGGGCTGAGCATCCAGCTCTCGGGAGGTGCTGCACCCCTCTCCTTCCTTGTAGCCGGGGTTGTGGCGCTCACAACCGCCTACTCCTATGCCAGGCTCTCTGTGAGGTTCCCGAGCAGGGGAGGCACAATAGAGTTCCTGGTGAGGGGGTTTGGCAGGGGGATGCTTTCGGGCACGCTTAACCTGCTGCTGCTGGCAAGCTACATAGTCATGATAGCCCTCTATGCCTACGCCTTCGGCAGCTACGGCGCAAATCTGCTCGGCTCTGCGTCTCAGGTGGCAAAGCATGTGCTTGCAGCGTTTGTTGTGGTTCTGTTCATGCTGGTGAATGCCCTGGGTGCGCTCATAAGCGGCAGAACCGAGGATGCTCTTGTTGCTGTGAAGATGAGTATCCTGCTGATAGTGGTGGCTGCGGGCTTAGGATATGTGGATGCGGCGCGCCTCTCTCCAGCCACCTGGGCAGACCCGGTGAGTGTTCTGGCGGGGGGTATGATAATATTTCTGGCTTATGAGGGGTTTGAGCTCATAGCAAACACCGCAAGGGATGTTGACAGCCCTTCGGTGCTGCCGCTGGCGTACTACGCGTCTGTTCTCGTTGTTATAGCGCTGTACGTGACGGTGGCTGTGGTGACCATAGGTACGCTGCCTTTTGATGCGATTGTGAGGGCAAGGGATTATGCACTGGCGGCTGCAGCGAAGCCAGCGCTGGGGGAGCTGGGGTTCCTGCTTGTTACGCTTGCCGCTCTGGTGTCCACGAGCTCGGCAATAAATGCAACGCTGTACGGCACGGCGAGAGCCAGCTATGTGGTTGCCAAGTACGGGCAGCTTCCGGAGGCGGTGGAGAAGCCTATCTGGAGGCAGGCGTACGAGGGGCTGGTGGTGATAGGTGTGCTTTCAATAGCACTGGCGAGCACCGCAAGCTTGGAGTCCATCTCTACAGCGGGGAGCGGCGGGTTTCTGCTGGTTTTCATGTTTGTGAATCTTGCTGCACTGAGGCTGAGGAGGTTTCTGAGGATTAATCCGCTGGTGCCGGCTCTGGGTGCGCTGCTCTGCTTTACTGCCCTCATGGTGCTGCTCTACAGGATGGCGGTTACCGCGCCTCTCAGTCTGGGTGTGTTTGCGGGAATGGTGGCGGGGGCTTTTGTGGCTGAGCTTGTGTACAGGAGGGTGTGGGGCAGGGAGATTGAGGAGTATGTGGATGCCTGCCTGTGCAGAAGGGAGCAGGGGGTCAGGCGGTGGGAGGAGTGGGTGCACGGGGTGGTGGAGTGCATAGAGGATATCTACAGGGATGCGGAGGTTTACTTAGTGGGGAGTGTGGCGAGGGGTGAGCTTTCAAGGGCGGGAGATGTGGACCTGCTTGTGCTCACGTCCAGCCCGCCGTCGTGGCTGGAGAGGCGCAGGCTGCTCAGGGAAATCAGGCGGAGAGCCAGGCTTGAGCCTGAGCATGGTGTTCACCT
>JAADFH010000021.1 GCA_013152995.1 Methanobacteriota archaeon | reverse complement strand
GCGGTGGTGGACGGCAGCAGGGTGACGGCGCTTCCGCTGAGGGTGGCGGGGCTGATGAGCACCGCCCCGGCTGAGGAGGTGGCGGAGGGGCTGGAGAGGCTGAATGCCTCCGCGAGAGCGCTTGGATGCAGGCTGAGCTCGCCTCTGCTTGTGCTCTCTTTTCTGGCGCTTCCTGTTATTCCGAAGCTCAGGCTGACGGACAGAGGGCTGTTTGATGCCGAGAGGTTTGAGTTTACCGAGCTTGTGGTGGAGTAGCTTATCAAAATGGTTGGTGGTGTTAGGGGTGCTCATGCGGATAGAAGCCCCGTGGTGTAGCGGTCAATCATGCGGGACTCTGGATCCCGCGACGGCGGTTCGAATCCGCCCGGGGCTATTGCAGTGATACCATGGCACGGGTGGCTTACTTCATGAATGTGGGGCGCAGCTCTGGTGCGCCCTCAGCCCTGCAGTTTGTGCACACGCTGCGCAGGCGGGGGCATGAGGTGGAGTTCTTTGTTTCTGCTGAGGAGCTTGTGGAGGCTGCGGGGAGCAGTGATGTGGTGGCTGTGAATGCCTTCAGCACTTCCGAGCTTCCGGCTGCGCTGGAGGTTGCGCGCAGGGTCAAGCGCTCCGCCCTGGATACCGCGGTGGTGCTCGGCGGACAGGGTACCTGGGGTCTGGGGCACAGGTTAGTGCTGGCGGAGGGCGTGGATGCGGTGGTGGAGGGGGAGGCTGACAGAACCCTGCCGGAGATGCTGGAGCGCCTGAGGGTTACCGGAGAGGGGGTCACCGAGGAGAGCGCCTGCAGGGTGGCTGAGGGATACTTCAGCAGGGTGGTGGATGCTGGAGGGGAGAGGGTGAGGCTCAGAGTGCCCCTCTCCGGCATCAGGATGAAGACGCCCTCCGGCACTGCTGCAACGCAGGAGGGGCGGGCGCTGGTGGACAGGGCGGTGGAGCTGAATCCCGGGGCTGAGAGAGCTTTTCTCGCCAGGTATGTGCACGCCTATCCGACGCAGGAGGAGATGGAGGAGGATGCGGGCTACCCCTGGGATGTGGTTGAGAGGTACGGCTGGGATGAGGTGGGAATCTATGCCCAGAGAGGGTGCAGCTGGCGCAGGTGCAGCTACTGCGGCATCACCCTTCCCCCGAACAGGAGGCTGAGCCCCGCCAAGGTGGTGGGGCTGCTTGAAGAGGCGGCTGAGCACGGGGTTGAGGCGGTTACCTTTGAGGACGACCACTTCATCCAGGAGGAGGGATGGGTGAGGGAGGTGTGCTCGGGCATAAGGGCGAGAGGGCTGCAGAGGAGGCTGGTGCTGGGGGCGATGGTGAGGGTTGAGACGCTCAGCGGGGAGATGCTGGAGGTTCTCAGGAGGGCTGGATTCCAGAAGCTGCAGATGGGTGTGGAGAGCTTTGTGCCGGAGAAGGTTGCGTACTTCTGCAAGACGCGCGGCGGAGGCGAGGTGGAGTACACGAGGCTTGCGAGGCAGGCGGTGCTTGCCTGCCTGGAGGCGGGGATGGAGGCGGGTGTGTTCATAATAACCACACGCCCGAAGGCTGAGGGTGAGCTGGAGGAGGTGGCGCATGAGGTCTCTGAGCTGCTCAGCCTGCTGGTTGAAGCCTACAGGCGGTTCCGCAGGCTTCCGGGGCTGAGCTTCAACGACGTGCTGCTGGCTTACCCTGGAGCAAGCCTGCTCAGGCGGGAGAGGTTTACCAGGCTGAAGCTGAGGCTGAACGAGGGTGAGGTGCTTGAGGTGCCCCTGATGTACCATCCCCGCAGCCTGCACCTGGCGAACTTTATGAGTATACTGCAGGCTCTCAGCAGGCGCAGGAGGATGCCGGAGGAGAGGATTAACGAGAGCCTGGAGCATGTTGAGGATATCCTGCACGCGCTGCGCATAGCCTCGGAGCACCTCGCCTCGCCTGTTGGCGTGTGCATTGAGTTTCTGGAGGGGCTCAGCGCGGAGGAGCTTGGGGAAGTGGCTGAGGCGCTTGGCGTGCCCCAGGCTGAGGCAGCCCGTCTGGTTGCCTCGGGGGCGATAACCCCCGAGCAGGTGGTGAGGGCTGCAGCGGAGGCTGGGCTGGAGGGGAGGCTGAGGGAGGTGCGGGAGAGTATGGAGGAGAGGAGCAGGTGGCTTGGGAGCGCTGTAGCTGGGCTGGAGCGCAGGTTGTATGCCCTGGAGAGTGAGGTGTACATGGAGG
Source organism: Methanobacteriota archaeon (assembly GCA_013152995.1). Lineage (GTDB taxonomy): Archaea > Hydrothermarchaeota > Hydrothermarchaeia > Hydrothermarchaeales > BMS3B > JAADFH01. The sequence continues at coordinate 4,819 of JAADFH010000021.1, read as the reverse complement.
TGAGGGCGCACCTGAGCAGGGTGAGAGCGGAGCTCAGGAGGCTTGAGCGCCAGGGCGGCGCCTCCAGGGTTCAGGTGATTCGCCTGCTGGAGAGCTCGCAGGAGATGCTGCACCGCTACTACTCCTACTACCTTGCCAGGTCTGCGCTTGAGAACCTGGTGCTGTGGCTGCGGGAGTACGCGGCGAGGGTTTAGCTGCTGCTGGGGCAGACGCCAGCAAGCGGGCAGGCTCCGCACAGGGGCTTTACGGGTCTGCACACCGTCTGACCGAAGGCTACGAAGGCGAGGTTCAGCCTGGGCTTGAGCTCCTCCGGCACGAGCCTGTGGAGCTGCGCCTCGGTTTCCTCGGGGGAGGAGGTGCTCACAATCCCCAGGCGGTTGGATATTCTGTGCACATGGGTGTCAACCGCTATGGCGCTCTTCCCGAAGGTGCCGGAGAGCACCACGTTGGCGCTTTTTCGCCCTATCCCGGGCAGGCGTACAAGCTCCTCAAAGCTTTCTGGCACCTTACCCCCATGCTTTTCCAGCAGCACCCTTGCGAGCTCTCTGAGCTTCTTTGCCTTGCTCCTGTAGAAGCCCACGGGGTAGATGAGCTCCTCCAGCTCCTGCTCGCTCAGCGCAAGCAGCGCTTCAGGGGTTTCGGCACGCCTGAACAGCCGCTTCACCGCCCTGAGGGTTGTCTCGTCCCTGGTGCGGGAGCTGAGGAGCACAGCCACAAGTGCACGGAAGGGTGTGCTCACGTGCTTCCTGAATTCATACACCGGCGCCCTTCTGCGCCTTGCCTCTGTTTCCATGAGCTCAAGAAGCTCTTCCCAGGCGGTGTGCTCAAGTGCGCCCATGCTCCAGCCACCAGCCTCAACCTGTATCAGTTATATTTGTAAATGGCATGCTGGAGTGATGCTGTAGCCCTACCAAAAGGCTTAAAAGGATGGGCTGAGTAGTTTAGCTGGAGTGGTTTTATAGCGGTGATTGTTATGAAGATGCCGAAGGAGAGGAGAACCTACTGTGCAAAGTGCAACAAGCACACCCCGCATGAGGTGCTGAAGCAGAAGAAGCGCAAGGCGAGCGAGCTGAAGGCGGGGCAGAGGCAGTTCCGCAGGGTTATGTCGGGATATGGAGGATTCCCCAGACCTCTGCCCAAGGGCTCAAAGCCCACGAAGAAGGTGGCGCTCATCCTGAGGTGCAAGGTGTGCAAGAAGGCGAAGAGCATGAGGGGATTCAGGGTTAAGAGGCTGGAGATGGAGGCGGTGTGAATGGAGGTGCCGCAGCCCAGGTCAAGGTTCCTGAAGGTTAAGTGCGATGACTGCGGCAGCGAGCAGGTGCTGTTCGGGTGCGCCTCGTCCAGGGTGAGCTGCTTGGTGTGCGGCAAGACGCTTGCGGAGCCAACGGGAGGAAAGGTCAGGGTGCTCACCAAGATAGTTGCGGTGCTGGAGTGAGCGCTGTGGTCCTGAAGAGGCAGCCCTTCCCGGATGAAGGCGAACTGGTGGTGTGCACCGTAACCAAGGTGTACCCGCACGGAGCCTTTGCAAGGCTGGATGAGTACAGGGATAGAGATGGCTACATCCACATCTCTGAGGTTGCCTCCACCTGGATAAAGAACATCCGGGATTTTGTGAGGGAGGGGCAGAAGACGGTTGCTAAGGTGCTGGCGGTTGACAGGAAGAAGGGGCATGTTGACCTCTCACTGCGCAGGGTGAGTGAGGCTGCAAAGAAGAAGAAGATGCAGGAGTGGAAGCGCGCCCAGAAGGCTGAGAAGCTCTTAGAGATGGCAGCCAAGGAGCTGGGCAAGAGCCTTGAGCAGGCTTACAAGGAGGTGGGGTTCAAGCTGGAGGAGGAGTTCGGGGAGATTTATGGAGCGTTTGAGGAGATTTCGGCGGCAGGCGAGGAGGCGCTTGAGGGCATAGATATACCGCAGGAGTGGATTAAACCCCTGGTGAAGCTTGCGCAGGAGAATGTGTCCATATCCAAGGTGAAGATTCACGGGTTTGTGGAGCTGCGCTCAAGGGCGCCGGACGGGGTGGAGGTGATAAGGAAGGCGCTGCTTGCAGCTAAGGAGGCGGGCAAGGATGCGGAGGGGGTTAGCCTGGACATAGCCTACGTGGGCTCTCCCAGGTACAGAATCACCGTGGTTGCTTACGATTACAAGACCGCCGAGGAGGTGCTCAGGAGAGCGGGCGAGACGGCGGTAAAGATGGTTGTGGCTGAGAAGGGTGAAGGAAGGTTCTACAGAGGATGAGCAGGCTGAGGTACTGCAGGGAGTGCAGGAGGTATACTCTGCAGCATGCGTGCGCCACCTGCGGAGCTGAGACCGTCTCACCCCACCCGCCCAGGTTCTCGCCCGAGGACAGGTACGGTGCGTATCGCAGGAAGCTCAGGAAGGAGCTGATGGAGGAGGCAGGATGGAGTTCAGGGTGATCTTCACCAGAAAGCCTGAGCTGGAGGAGCCCGTGCTGATAGAGGGGCTCCCGGGCATTGGACAGGTGGGCAGGATTGCAGCGATGCACATGATAAGGGAGCTTAAAGCTAAGAAGTTTGCCAAGCTCTACGCCCCCGCCTTTCCGCCGCAGGTGATTATCAGAAGGAGCGGCATGATTGAGGAGATGAAGAATGAGTTCTACTACTGGAAGTCGGAGGAGGGAAAGGACCTGGTGTTTGTCTCCGGCAACACGCAGAGCACCTCTCCTGAGGGGCAGTACATGCTGTGCGAGCGAATTCTGGAGATTGCGGGGGAGCTTGGGGTGAGGGAGGTGTTTACCCTTGGCGGTCTGGGTGTGGGCAGGCACGTGGAGAAGCCCAGGGTGTTTGCGGCTGTCAGCCACCCCAGGTACATTCCCGTGCTTGAGAGCCACGGCGCGGTGGTGAAGAGGGATGCGCAGGGGCAGATTATCGGTGTCTCGGGCATGCTGCTGAGCCAGGGCAGGAGACGGGGCATATACGGCGCATGCCTGATGGGTGAGACCTCCGGCTTCTATGTTGACCCGAACAGCGCCAGGGCGGTGCTTGAGGTTCTGCTGCCGGTGCTGGGGATAGAGATAAGCATGGAGAGTCTGGCGAGGAGGGTGAGGGACACCGCCATGCGCATGAAGGAGGCGGTGAGGCTTGAGAGGAAGATGATGGAGGATATGGGGATAATTCACAGGGAGCCGGGGGATGAGGAGATGCGCTACATTGGCTGAGCTCAGGGGGCTACTTCAACCCCGTAGGTCTTCTCTGGCACCTCCACGTGTATGCGCCAGGCGAGCTCTTCGCTGAGCTCACCAGTGCTGAGCAACGCTGCAGTAACCTTGGGCACAGCCTCGGGTGAGACCACCGCTCCCGGACGTGAGAGCTCGTCTATGTAGTCTGATTCCATCATGAAGCTGCTCCCCGCCTCCACCGCCCTGCGTATGTTCTTCTTGGTGGCTATCACAGAGGGCACGAGCCCCGCGCTGGCGATGCTGCTGAACTCAGGGGGTGAGAAGTGCTTCACAAGCTTTGAGACGCTCACCCCCGCCTGCTCTGCTATGCTCAGGATTCTCTGCCTGAGCTCCTCGTCCATCGCCGGCGTGTGCAGCTGAACCGCACATCCTGCATCCCTGGCGAGCTCAAAGGCATGCAGCAGCACCCTGTCGCAGGCTTCAATCACCTCAGGCTCCACCGGATAGTGGGGGTAGCCGTACTCTCCGAGAGCGCAGGCACTGCCCTGCTCCACCTGCTCTGCCGCATGCTCCGTGGCTCTGAGCGCATGCTCCACCGCTTTCTCAGCCCCCATGGCGCTGACCATGCGATGCACCTCCACGGGATGCACGCCGAGCACAGTATAGCACCTCACGCCGCTCTCACGCTGCGCACGCTCCGAGAGCCTGAGGGTGTTCAGGTTGTTTTCTATGAGCGTGTCTCCGCTTGGCACACCGCTGCGCGGCTTGACCACGATAAAAACAGCACTTCCCCCCTTTTTCGCAAACCTGAGCACCGCCTCCGTACCCACCCCTCTCTCAGGGTCCAGGTGCATGTGGTTGTCGGTTGCAGGTAGCCTCATGCTTTCGCCCTGCCGCCGCACTTTGGCTCGCTTCTCTCGTCTTCTATGCCCAGTCTCATCATGCGTATTATCTCCCCGGCGTCAACCTTGGTTTCAACGCAGCCGTCTTTTAGCAGAGGCACCCCGAGCACGGCGCACATCTTGGATAGCTCCTGCATGCCCCTGTTGAGGTCTTTGTAGCAGGCTACGCCAAGTGCAGCTTTTGGTTTGATGGCTTTTATTATCCTGCGCACGAAGCTGCCTCCAGGTACGATGAAGAGCCTGTACCCGAGACGCTCCGCCTCTGCCTTGAGGTCTTTTATTATGCACAGCCCGCAGCCCTGCAGGATATGCCTGTCTTTGCGTCAAGGCGGGCGGGGCAGTTTATGTGTCTTATGCACTGGGGCACCACAAGTATGCGCTCGCTGGGAGGCACCTTGGCGAATCTGTTAACGTTGAGCCTGTTTCGTACCTCTATTCCTATCATATCAACGATTCTGTCGTTCATTCCAAATGCCCTGGCGATTCTGCGGAAGTGAGTGTTAAAGGACTCCATGGTGAAGAGCAGAAGCCTGGGGAGTATGAGCCTCTTCTTTTTTATGAGTATGAGCCCGAGAAGCAGCGAGAGCAGAAGCATAAGCACCAGAACTACGCCTGCAATCACAGCTAACCTGCCCACCACCTCATAGAATGACACCATGCTCCCACCGTGGATATTATTTAGAGAATCCGGCTTAAATATTTTGTGGGTGCGTGGGTGTTATGCACATGTACAAGGGACTCACAGGCTCATAACTGTAAATAGTTAACACCCTTCCATAAC
>JAADFH010000020.1 GCA_013152995.1 Methanobacteriota archaeon | reverse complement strand
GCCATGCTCAGCCTTCAGCGGATGCTTGAGCTGAGCGCTTAGCCTCCAGGAAGAACAGCACCCCCGCTATGGTTACGACGCCCATTACGAGAGCATCCACCAGCGGCGGCACGAGCAGGTAGAGAACATCCACACCCTGAAAGAGCCTGCTGGTTATCCCCGCAAGCAGGTTGAGAACCACCAGTATAAGACCGTAGAGAAGCGCATCACCCGTGTTCTCCAGCACCACATCGTAGCTCCTCTTCAGCGCCCTGAAGGCGGGGAGTTCTTCAATCACCAGCGCAGTTATGGTGAACATCAGCAGAAAGCCTGCGATTATGCCGGGGATTACCACCAGCATCAGCCCCAGAAGCACGAGCACACTAACAGCCGCAGAGGCGAGCACCAGCTGCGCCGCCTGCCTCTCAAGCACCTTCATGCCAGTTGCAAGCGAGCTTCTGCCACGCTCCACTATCTCCACACCCATCCTGACCCCCACCCCCTGCGCTATACCGCTCAGAGCTATTGACAGCCCGAAAACCAGCAGGGACACGCCAATCATGCCTGCCTCTGCCTCTGGCTTTATGCCGAGCTCGGATATAGAATAAAGCAGCGCAGAAACAGCAAAGTTAGCCACCACAAAGGGCAGTGCGATGTAGGGATTTCTGAGGAGTGCCTCACCCCCTCCCTGTACACCCCGATAACGTCTATCATACCTCACCCTTCCTTGGAGTCGGAGTACATCTCCGCGAAGGGGCGGTGCGACTTGGGCACCACCTTCGTGAACTCTGCATTCAGCACCTCCTCTGCATTCAGGCTGAAGCAGGAGCAGAACTTGCCCACAGCCTCGCTCAGGAAGCGCCTGTCAGAGTGGCTCAGCCTCTCGGTCTTGGCGCCGTAGCCCAGCTTATCCTCATCCACCTCATCCCTCAGGTAGATTGCACCGCCGTGGATTCCCGTGGCGAGCCACTCACCGGCAATCTCGGGGTAGGTCTCAAGCCTCTCCAGCCCGAGAATCACGATCCTGCCGCCAGCCATGTACTCGCCCAGGAAGTCGCCAGCCGTGCCCCCCACCACCAGCACCGGCACCTGTTCCCTGTACTCCTTCATGTGGATTCCCACCCGGTAGCCCACGTGCCCCCTCACAAAAATCTCACCACCGCGCATGCTGTGCCCTATTATGTCGGTGCCGTTGCCGTGCACTATTATCCTGCCGGCGTTCATGGTGTTGCCTGCGCCGTCCTGCACATCCCCATAGACCACTATCGTGGGACCATTCGCAAAGGCTGCGAGGTCGTCGCCAGCCACGCCGTGAATCTCAATATAGCAGTCGCTGCACCTCAGCCCGTCGGCAATGTAACGCTGCCCGTTCACATTCAGCAGCCTGAGCTTTCTCTCACCCCTCTCCACCAGCTCATTTATCAGCTCATTGAGCTCCCGGTAGTGCACACCCTTAGCATCAATAACCACAAACTCATCCTCTCTGCTCACCCTTGCCTTTCTCAGCGGAATCTCCATGCTACTCACCTGCAGGCTTAACACCAAGCACCCTGAGCTCGGGTTCGCTCAGCCCCACACCACGTAACCTGTCCCTGTTGCTCCTCAGGCTCTCTATGGAGTTCAGCCCCAGGGCGCCGAGAATCTCCTTGAGCTCGTGGCTCCACGCCCTGAGCAGGTTCGCCGCTCTCCTGGCACCCTCCTCCGGGTCAAGCCGCTTCCTCAGCTCCGGGTCCTGGGTGGCAATGCCCCAGGCACACTTGCCGGTGTAGCACTTCTTGCAGACCGTGCATCCCAGGGCTATAAGGGCGGCGGTGCCTATGTACACCGCATCCGCTCCCAGGGCGATAGCCTTCGCCACGTCGGCGCTGCTCCTTATGCCCCCGCTCGCTATTATGCTGCCCCAGTGGCGTATGCCCTCCTCCCTCAGCCTGCGGTCAACACTAGCGATCGCCGCCTCTATGGGTATGCCGTGGTGGTCCCTGTGCACCTGCGGCGCAGCACCCGTGCCGGCTCTGAAGCCATCTATAACCACCGCATCCGCTCCCGCTCTTATTATCCCCACTGCAATGGGTGCAACATTGTGCACCGCTGCAATCTTCACAAACACCGGCTTCTTGTATCTGGTGGCTTCCTTTAGCGCATAAATCAGCCTGGAAAGGTCCTCAATGCTGTAGATATCATGGTGCGGCGCTGGAGAAATCGCATCACTGCCTTCAGGAATCATCCTCGTCCTTGAAATCTCCTCCGTAACCTTCTTACCCGGCAGGTGCCCGCCTATGCCCGGCTTAGCCCCCTGCCCTATCTTTATCTCTATCGCCGCACCCCGCTTCAGGTACTCCTCGTGCACCGCAAACCTTCCAGAAGCCACCTGGGTGATGATGTGGTCAGCATAGGGATAAAGCTCCACGTGCATCCCTCCCTCCCCGGTTCCCATGTAGGTACCCACCTCCTTGGCAGCCCTCGCCATGCTCAGGTGCGCCTCAATGCTTATGCTCCCGTAGCTCATGTGCGCAAACATTATGGGCGTCTCAAGCTTCAGGTTGGGCGCGAGCTTGGTTCTGAGCCTTATGCTGCTGTCCTCCTCCTCAATCTCCACCTTCTCCGGCTTCCTGCCGATGTAGGTGCGCAGCTCCATGGGCTCACGCAGCGGGTCAATGCTTGGATTCGTGACCTGGCAGGCGTCCAGCACCAAGCGGTCAAAGTAGCTCATGTAGGGCAGCTCGTTGCCCATGGCTGTGAGTATGACCGCCCCCGTCTCAGCCTGCGTCTTTATGTCCTTCCTCACCCTGTTCGTCCAGACCGGGTGAGGGGAGTACTCCATGGGGGAGCGCTCAATGCTTATCGCCTGCGTCGGGCACATGTACGCGCAGCGCAGGCATGCAACACACTTATCGTGGTGCCTCTTCCAGCGCTTCTTCTCCTTATCGTACTCATGCACCCCGAAGGGGCACTCACGAATGCACCGCATGCAGTTTATGCATGCCTCCTTATCCACACGCACCACAAAGTCCGGCGGGAAGTTTCGCACCATTCAGTGAATTACCTCCTCTCTAACCTCTTCATTTAGCCTGGCAATAACAGGATTACCAGCACGTGGCGCCCAGAGCTTCTCAATATCGTTCTCAACCTCCCTTATTGCAGCCTCCTCGCTGGCGAGGTAGACACAGTCCTCGCTGCTTGCCGCTATGAGCGGGCGAAGCTTTATGCGGTCATTCAGACCCACCATGGTGTCCCTGTTGGTTATTATAACCGCAAAAGGACCATTAAGCATCGCCTGGGAGTAGGTCATCCTCAGGGCTGTGAAGGCGCTGCGCTTCGGCTCCGGCATGCGCTCAATCTGCTTCCAGAAGGGTGGCGTAAGAGCCACGGCGGCGGTGCGCATGCTCAGCCCCTGCCTCCTCACCAGCAGGTCAAACAGGTATGCAACCACCTCGGTGTCTGTGAGCAGCCTGCACTTGTAGCCGTGAGCCTCCAGGTACCTGCGGTTCGTGCCATAGCTGCTGATCTCGCCGTTGTGCACCACGCTCCAGTCCAGCAGGTTGAAGGGGTGCGCACCACCCCACCAGCCTGGCGTATTCGTGGGGAAGCGCCCGTGGGTTATCCAGCAGTAGGCTCTGTACTTCTCCACCTTGTACATCTCAGCAACAGCGTCCGGCATGCCAGTAGCTTTGAAAACCCCCATGTTCTTCCCGCTGCTCGCCACAAAAGCGCCATCTATGCAGTCGTTAATCGTGAACACCAGCTCGGTTATGTAGTCCTCCTCCTTCTCCAGGTACTCCCTGCGGTCCCTGAACCTGTGGGGAACCTCAACAAAGTACCTCCAGACTATGTTCTCCTGGGGAATCTCCTTAACCCTGCGCATCGGCACTGGCTCGTCCTTGATTATAGCCACCCTGTCCTTCAGCAGCTCCTCGGTTCTCTCCTTCGCAATCTCGTCCCTGAAGAAGAGGTGCAGGGCGTAGTACTCAGCGTACCTGGGGTATATTCCGTAGCCCGCGAAGCCACCGCCACGACCATCGTAGCGGTCACGCATCATGCAGGACATCCTTATAATCTCTCTGCCCGGCATTCTCTCGCCGTACCTGTTCAGGATTCCGCCAAGTCCGCACATTCTCACGTACCCCGTGCAGGAAAGCTTCTGCAACATGGGAAGTGTAACATCAAAAAATCAGTGCACAAGCTTTACCACCTGCATCCTGCCGTTGTTGTACAGCACCGTGTTCTCCCGCATGAGCCTCTCCAGCACCTCCCTCCTGGTGGGCTCAAGCACGCTGTAGGGAGCCACCGCAACCCTGTACATGTACTCACCCAGGAGCACGTACTCAAGGTCCTCAGCCCTGTAGCTCTCATCGTACAGCACCCTTATGCTCCCCTCAACCCTCCTGGTGGTGAGCGAGCCCCCGTAGTTCACGGAGGTGCGCACATTGTAGTGGCTGCCGAACAGCACAAGGCAGTTTATTCCCTTCATGTCGGTGTAAATCTCCGCCTCCTGCGGCATAGCATAGCCAACAAAGGCGCAGGCATGCGCCTCTGCCAGGTCAAGCTTCTGAGCATTCAGGTTCGGTGTGCTGAGTCCGTAGAGTGAGGTGGGCACAGCCACCAGCAGCGAGAGGAGAATCAGCGCCTCAAACTGCCTTCTCTCAAGCCTCTCCGCAAGCAGCGCCAGCATGGGCACCAGGGAGAAGGTGCTCATCTCCATGAACCTGGGCAGCTTGCTTCCCGTGAAGTAGAAGGCAAGCGCCACCCCCGCTAAGCCAGCTATGCTCCCGAGCACCGCAGCCTCCTGAGGCTTAATCTCACGCTGCCTCAGCAGCACGTACACGAAGGCTAAAGCTGCGGCTGCGTACGGTATGAGGTGGAGGAGGAACAGCAGGAGCTCCCTCAGGAACCTGTCCCCGTACCACACCTTTACTGTGTAGCTCTGGGGCTCCGCAGCCAGCACCCCGCCCTTGGTGAGCAGCATGCTGAAAGTCGTGAGAAGCTGCCCCACACCACCCTTTGAGAGCACCAGCGCGGCAATGGCTGAGGCGTAGAAGAGCAGCGCAAACCTCAGGCTCCGCCTTGCACCAGGCTTTGAGTGCAGCAGGTGCAGCGCGAGCATGGGTGTCATGAGTATGAGCACAACATAGAAGACGGTGTAGTAGAGCAGCCCGAGGGCAAGCATGAGCAGCGCAGCACCCAGCATGTGCCTGCGCTCTCCTGAGTCAATCCAGCGGAAGTAGCAGAGCATAATCCCGAGAGCGAGCGCAGCACCAAGCGTCATCCTGCTGAAGAAGCTGTCGGCAATAACCCTGCCGTAGGGGTAGACGGCGGCGAGCAGGGCTATGAGCGCGGCGTTTCTCTCAGAAGTAAAGCACCTGGCAAGCGCATAGGAGAGGAGCACCACTGCAATGCCGGCGGGTATGTAGGCGAGCTCAACCGTGCTCAGCCCGCTGAGGGTGCTCAGCAAGCCCAGCATGTGCATAAAGGCTGCAGAAGCTGCCCTGAGCTCGTACACGTAGGCAGGGAAGTGCTCCCAGGCGTAGCTCTGAGAGATGTTCAGGGTGTAGAAGGCGTACAGGTAGGTGTCGGGAGGCACAACCGTGCCCCTGAACACCAGCGCATGCATCACCACCCATGCAAGGAGCACGCCCATGCCCCAGCGCACTTTCACAAGCCAGCCCTCCTGAGACGGCGCATCTCTGCAAGGGTCTCCTCAAAGCTCAGCATCAGCCCGAGCTCTCTGAGCTGCCTGTCCTCCAGCCTGCGCATTCCCTGCACCCTCCGCCTGCCCGAGAGGAGCTCGCCAAGCGATGCGACAACCGAGGCATAGCCTCTGAGCACCGCAAAAGCGCAGCCCGGGCTGCGGAGCAGGTACTTAGAGAGGAGAAGCACGCTGTAGGCTAAGTTCAGCACCATGCCCGTGAGCACACCCGGGAGCTGATAGTTCTTCAGCACCATGCCAAGGCGGTTGCGCTGGCACATGTACACCCTGAAGGGCGAGCTGCCGGCGGGGAGGGGGTGGTACACCACCGAGGTGGGCACGTACAGCACCTTCCAGCCCGCTATCCAGGCTCTGTAGCAGAAGTCAGGCTCCTCGTGGTAAACAAAAAACCACTCATCCAGCCCACCAAGACTCTCGTAGGCGCTGCGCCTCACCATCGCCCCAGCCCAGCATGCAAAGGCAGAGTAGCAGCGCCTGCTCACAGCCTCTGAATCCCGCTCCCCCAGGGCGACATCAACACCCGCACCCACGGGTGTGAACCTTCCGCCAGCGTGCACCACCGTTGAGTCCCACACAACCTTTGAACCACACACCGCAGCCTCAGGCTCGGAGCGCATCGCCCTGAGCAATTCCTCCAGCCAGGCGGGATGCGCCACAGCATCGCTGTCTATGAAGGCTATGAACTCGCCTGAAGCAGCCCTAACCCCGAGATTTCTGCCGCGCGCAGCCCCAGTGTTGACGCCGAGCTTTAAAACCCTCGCATGGGGAAACTCACGCTCAACCATCTCCACCGAGCCGTCATCGCTTGCGTTGTCCACCACCACCAGCTCGTGTGCCACGCTCTGCCGCTGCAGCGAGCGCAGGCAGGCTGCAAGCTCCCGCCTGCGGTTCCTGTTCACCACAACCACGCTCACCTCCGGCGGCACCTCAAGCCCTCCTGAGCCCTCTCAGCAGCCTTCCCAGCCTCCAGCGCAGCACCCACAGGGCAATGGCTATGCCATCCCTGAGCTTCGTGCCCTTCCTCTTATCCCTGTAGATGCACCTCACCGGCACCTCCTCAATCCGCAGCCCCAGCTCAACCGCCTTGAGCACAATCTCAGAGGCAACCTCGTAGCGGTTGCTCTCTATCTCTATCAGCTCCGCCGCCCTTCTGCTCATCGCCCTGTATCCGCACTGCGAGTCAGACACCTTGGTTGAGGTCAGCCAGGTGAGAATAAGGTTGCCCAGCCACTTGCTTCTTGGACCGGTGAAGTTGCGCATCCTGGTGCCGAAGACTATGTCAGCCCTGCCCTCAATCACGGGCTTGAGCAGCTTGAGCATCTCCTCGGGAGCGTGCTGCCCATCAGCATCCACCGTGACTATTGCATCAGCTCCCCTCTCCAGCGCCGCCCTTATCCCCGTTCTGGTCGCACCGCCCTCGCCGATGTTCCTCTCATGCCTGTAAACCACCGCCCCCGCTCGCTCAGCCTCCTCCGCCGTTCTGTCGGTGGAGCCATCGTCCACCACGATAACCTCATCCACATGTTCAAGACACTTGCGCACAGCCTCCGCAACTGTGGGCTCCTCGTTGTACGCAGGGATAACCGCACAGAGCTTCATTTCACCACCAGTGCGGTGTC
>JAADFH010000019.1 GCA_013152995.1 Methanobacteriota archaeon | reverse complement strand
CCGCCTCGCTGGTGTACCGCGGCTATGAGAGCGAGAGGTACGGGATGGAGGCAGGCAGCATAAACGTGGCTCTTGAGCCGGGGGAGAGCGCGGTGCTGCGCATATACTACGACCCCACTGTGCACAGCGACCTCAGGGGGCTGGTTATCCGCAGCATATACCTGCGCACCTCTGACCCGGTTACACCTGTGCTGACAATAAAGCTCAGGCTGGTGCAGGTGGAGTAGGCAAATGAGGCATGAGAGGTCAGCCATGACAAATAACACATGCAGCTCATGCGGAACCCCTGGCATAAGGGTAACCCCTCTCACAATGGGGGTTCATGTAAAAGAAGAGTACTGGGACAAAATCAGCGACGGATACCACTCTGTCCCACACCCACCTGCGATACGGTTTACTTCAACAACTCCACGGGCATCTACCTCTGCAAGTCACACATCAGAACCCGAATCGGCATCAAAGAGAGCTCTCCTCCCAGACCCCTCTGCTACTGCAACCGTGTAACTCAGGAAACACTGAAGCACGTCATCCTTGAGCGCAGGTGCTGCGCCACCCTGGAGGAGGTTCAGGAACTCACAGGAGCAGGAAAGGGCAAGTGGTGCATTACCACCAATCCATCTGGCAGATGCTGCGAATGGTACCTCAAAGACATCATCCTCCGCTACCTCGCTCAGGCAGGAGTTCAGAAAAGTCAACACAGCGTGGTGGTAAAAGCAAAGAAAAAGCTTCTGCTCAGAATCAGCGGCATGACCTGCCCAGGCTGCGCAGGTGTGGTGAAGGGTAACCTTGAAGCAGCGGGTGCAGAAAACGTGAAGGTATCCTTCTCAGAAGGCATGGCAGAGATGCTCATCCCTGCTGAACTGGACGAAAGCATCCTGATAGACGCGGTTGAAGCTACAGGCTACCGTGCCGAAATAATATCCCGTGGCTGAGCTGCACCCTCACCTCAGCCCCTTGAACGCATACCTCAGGTCAATCTTGCCATCCCTTCTGACATACTCTGGCAGGCGTGCGGCAGGCTTCTGCCTCCTCCGCTCCCTCCTGCCATCCTTCTTACCCCTGATAAGCACATCATCCACCCGCAGTATTGCGCACGCCACCTCGGTTGCTGAGCTCAGGACATGCCTCCTCACTAAGTGGGAGTCAAGAATCGCCTTAACATAGGCATCAGCCATCCCCCTGCGCATAGCATCCACGCAGTACCCCTTCTTCCCCCTGTGGTGCCACTCCCTCAGCTTGGTCTTTGCGTACACCGCATCCATCCCGGCGTTCCTGGCGATAATGTAGGGCAGCTCCTCCAGCGCCTCTGCAAACTGCTCAACAGCGAGCTGCTCCTTGGTCTCAATCCCCCTGGCAAACCTCCTCAGCACTTTGGCAGCCTCTCCCTCCACCGCACCCCCGCCTGGGACAACCTTGCGGTGCTTCCTCAGGGCGCTGAATATCTCAATCACATCCTCCACCCTTCGCTTGAGCTCCAGCACGAGCTTCTCGTTACCTCCCCTGAGCAGGATGGAGCCAACGCCGCCGTTCCTGCACTTCCTGACGTACATTATCTCCTCCATTCCAATCTTGCTCTCCTCCACATATCCAGCGTACCCCAGCACCTCCGGCGATACCTCCTTCACGTTCCGCACGCTCTTTGCACCCGTAGCCTTCTCCAGCAGATGGAGCACCTTCCTCTCCACATCCCTGACGCCGAGTATGCCCCTCTTCGCCATCTCGTACATCGCTGGCTCGGCGATGTTCTTGCTGCAGAACACCACATTTGCGCCACTCCTCGCTATCAGCTCAACAGCGTAGGCAAGCACTCTCTTCCTGTACTCCACAAACTCCCTCAGCCTGCGCGGGTCTCCAATCTCGTACTTGGCTCTCTCCATCTTGTAAACATCAAACTCATTATCAATCAGCAGTATTCTGGCGTTCCTCACGAACTTCGGCATCTTCGGGTGCACCCTCTTACCCAGGTCTATGTACACCCCCTCATACAGCCTGGAGTCCCTCAGCCTCCCGCCCGGGCGGTAGTTCACATACACCCGCTCCTCATCGCCGCCTGCAAAGTCAAGGGCAGAAGCAACGAGCTGGGCTAAGAACTCCGCATCCTTCTCACTCAGATGGCTCCTGAAAATCGTTATCCCCACATCCTTTATTATCCCCGGCGTAACCTTCCTTGACAGCGAATCCATCACCTTCAGCGTCTCCCTCAGCGCCTTCCAGTAGCCGGAGATAATCATCGCAGGGTGCACACCCATCTCCATGAGCTTCATCGCCCTTTTCAGCAGCTCCCCCGCAAACACCACGCTGCTGGTTGCACCATCGCCGTACTTCTCCCTCATCCCCACCCCGAGCCTCTGCATCATCTTCGCCGCAGGGTGCACGACCTCAATGAGCTCCAGCACCACGCCGCCGCTGTCGGTTATCGTGACCTCCCCGCCCTCCACCATCAGCATCTTGTCCATCCCTCTGGGACCCAGGGTGCTCTTCACCGCCTCCGCCACCGCAAGCGCGGCGGTTATATTGGTTCTCACCGCATCCCCCTTGAGGTGGCGCTCCCCCTCAACAATCGCCTGAATATCCACAGGCAGCTCCATCTGCTCAGCCCGCTCCACACGCACCACCTCAGGTCGTCAGTCTCCTGTAAATCTCCGGCAGTTTTCTTGGCAGCTTCGCAACATCATCAAGTATGATGTACCCAATCTCACCGAACATGCGCTGTATATAGTCCCTCGCCTCAGTGTCAATGGTGATGCAGAAGGGGCGAATCTGCTTGCGCTTCGCCTCAATAAGCGCCTTCTTCGTATCCTCAATGCCGTGATCACCCTTGTACTCATCAAAATCCTCGGGCTTGCCATCGCTGAGCACAATCAGCAGCTTTATCTTTGCTGGTGTCTCCTCAAGAATCCTGGTAACATGCCTGATGGGCGGTCCCATGCGGGTGTAGTCAAAAGCATCCATACCCGCGATGCGCTGCTTCACCGTATCATCGTAGGGCTCATCAAAACGCTTGATTATGTAGAAGTCGCACTGCTTTCTGGTCTTGCCCGAGAATCCAAAGATTGCGTACTTATCATCCAGCACCTCCAGCGCCTCGCACATCAGCACGAGCGCCTCCTTCTCAGTCTCAATCACCCAGCCCGTGGTAGAGCCGCTGAGGTCAACCAGAAACGCAACAGCTATATCACGCTCCTTCTTGTCAATCTTTATGTACAGCTTGTCGCTGGGCGTGGTTCCTGCCTTAATATCTGCAAACGCCTCAACAAACGCATCAATATCAATCTCCTCCCCGTACATCTGCTTGAACAGCCTTCTGTAATCCGGGCGCATCATCTCAAACTGCCTTCTTATCAGCGACACCAGCCCGGAGTGCTTCTCAAGCGTCTTCTCCACGAACCTGTCGCTTCCCTTTGGCATCACCCTCTCCTTCAGTGCGCACCAGGCAGCGCGGTAGTTACCCACCTTGTAGTCCCACTCATCGTACAGGAAGGCATCCTTCTTGTCCTCCTCGGTGAGCTCCACCTGGAACTCCGTAACCCTCGCCTGAATGTTGGCTCTTATCTTCCTGCCCGCGCTGTCCAGCACCTTCATCAGCATGCTTGCATCAATCTCCCCCAGCTCCCCCAGCAGCTTCTCTATCTCGCGCAACAGCTCCTCCTGTATCTCATCCGGTATGTCCAGCCCCAGACGGAAGAGGAAGTCAAGCGGTGCACCGTAGGCAAGCGGGTCAGGCACCTCGTTGATAGCGTGCTGAATCATGCTGTCAATATCCGGAGGCTTTTCAATCTCCAGCTCCTCCAGAATGCTCTCCAGCTTCTCCGCCATCTCCTTCTTGGTCTTCTTCAGCCCCGCAGTAACCTGCTCAGGCTTTATAACCCCCCTGAAGGCAATGTTCCTGAAGCCAGTGTACATGCCCGGAGGCAGCTTCTCATCCACCAGCCTGTAAATCTCAGCCGTAACCCTGCAGGAGTCCTCAACACTCGGACGCTCCTTCTGCAGCATCTCCTCCGCAAGCTCGCGGGCTCTGCTCACCACCTCTGCAACCTCTCCGCTCAGCTCACCCTTCACCCTTCCGTAGGTGAGGAGCTGCATCAGCGCCTCCACCGCAGCCTCCCTGGGGCTGAGGCGTGATACCTCGGGACGGCGCTCCCACTCCCGCTCAAGAAGCGCATCCATGTCTCTTGCAATGCCCCTGAACTCCCTCCTCAGGTTCCTCTCTATGCGCGCACCCTCAACCACGCTGAATATATCCAGTGCGAGCTGCTCCTCCGGGAACAGGTGTATGAAGTTCTCAAGTCCCTCACGCTCGCTGCTCACCGACCGCCCGTACCTCTGCTCCAGCTCGTTCACCAGGTCCTCAAGGAGGTTGAGCCTGGGCTCAAGGCTGCGGTAGCGTCTCTGCGCATACCTGTGAGCAGCCATCACCTTGTAAACCCTGAAGTTCAGCTCATCGCTCTCAAACTCCTCAACCTTGTGGGGCAGGAAAACGGTTCTGGTATCGGTGTAGCTTTCGTGCGCCTCCTGCACCGTGAGCTGGTCTCCGCTGAGTGCGCTCATGTATATCTCAAGCACCCTTGCCACATCCTTGAACTCCAGTCCGTGCGAGTGAATCTTCTCTATGGTCTCCCTCGTGATGCCCTTGAAGAAGTTGCGCGCCGGCACAACGCCGTAGGCATCAGCCAGCTCCAGACCGAGCTCCACCCACTTCTCTAAGTCCTCCACACTGAAGTGGTTAACCGCATCCGGGGCGGTCATGAAGAAGTTGAACGCCATCTCCTTGTCTCTCTTCGCAAGCTTCTCGCCCAGGCTGTAGATGAGCTCAAGTACGCTGTTCTGCAGCTCCGCAAGCCCCGGCACGGCTTCATCTATGCTTCTCAGCCCACGGGCGTAGTGGAAGCCCGTGAACCTCACATCCATCACATCTTCTCCAAAGGAGGTCTGTCCCAGAATTCTGAAGAGCTGAGACCTTACCTCCTCAAAGGTTGGCATGCCCGCAACCTCAGAACACCGTGGTTATCAGTTCCCTTATTGCCCTGAGCATGTCAGCGTCGTCGGTCACGGGGTTTGCCATCGCTATCTCCGCCGCCTTCACCGGCTCAATGCCGCTCTTTATCAGCATCCCCGCGTATATCAATAGCCTCGTGCCAGCGCCCTCCTCAAGACCCTTGTCCTTGAGGTTGCGTATCTTCTCGCCCAGCGTGACCAGCGCCTCTGCAGTCTCCTCGTCCACGCCGCTCTCCTGCATCACTATCTTCTTCTCAAGCTCCTTTGGCGGGTAGGTGAAGTCTATGCTTATGAACCTCTGCCTGGTGGAGTGCTTGAGGTCCTTGAGCACGCTCTGGTAGCCGGGGTTGTAGGATATTGCAAGCATGAACTCGTCTGGCGCCTTTATTATCTCGCCCCTCTTCTCAATGGGCAGGATTCTGCGGTCGTCGGTCAGGGGGTGGATGACAACGGTGGTGTCCTTCCTTGCCTCCACGATTTCGTCCAGGTAGCATATAGCGCCAACCTTGACAGCCTTGGTGAGGGGACCGTCAACCCACTCCGTCTCTCCGCCCTTGACCAGGTACCTCCCGACTAAGTCGCTGGAGGTGAGGTCGTCGTGGCAGGACACCGTTATCAGCGGGCGCTTCAGCTTCCATGCCATGTACTGCATGAACCTGGTCTTCCCGCAGCCTGTGGGACCCTTCAGCATCACCGGCAGCTTGTTCCTGTATGCAGCCTCAAACACCTCAATCTCGTTGCCTATGGGCTCATAGTAGGGCTCCTCGGTTATCACATACTCCTCAACTCTGAGCGTTCTGCTCTCACTCATCTGTCTGCCTCCTCGGATGTGCACGGTTTTGCACAGATGTGTCAACACTATAACATAGCAGCATGCGGTATTTAAGCTTTAACCTTGCCGGGGTTCTGTTAACACGGGTGTAGTCCCTGCAGCGGTGGCGTGGTGCTGAGCAAAGCGCTACGTGATTTCAATTATTGTTGGAGAGATTAACCTTGTTCCCTCACGGGGTGCGCATATCATGCTGAGATACCTTGCTCTGGTGGCTGCACTTCTGCTCTTCACCTGGGGAAGCTACAACGTGCTCTTTGTGCTTCCGGACATAGAATCACCAGCCAACCCTCCGATGGCTAAGCTGTATCGCAACGTCTTCTTCCACGTGCCCATAAACGTGAGCGCATTTCTCGGCTTCACCGCCGCCTTAGTGGCAAGCATACTCTACCTGCACACACGCGACCTCAAGTACGACCTTGTAGCCGCCTCCACAGCCAAGGTGGGGCTGCTCTTCACCACCTTCACGCTGCTGACCGGCATGATGTGGGCAAAACCCGCCTGGGGCGCCTACTGGAGCTGGGACCCCCGCCAGACCTCGGCGCTCATAATGTGGTTCGTGTATCTCAGCTACTTTACCCTGAGGAACGCCATACCCGAGAAGCCAAGAAAAGCGCGTGCCAGTGCAGTGCTCGGCATCTTCGGCTACGCTTCGGTGATTTTCACCCTGCTTTCCACCCGCATCTTTCCCTCGCTGCATCCGCCGACGCTGGGACTGCGCCTTGAGCCCGAGATGGGCATGATTCTCGGTCTGATGATAGCTGCGGTTGTAATAGTATTCTTCAGCCTTGTGAGCCTTGAAATAAAGATAGAAAAGCTTAAAGAGCAGGTGGGAGGTTAGCAAATGGAGGACTACACCAGCATCTTCTTTGCCGCCACCTCGCTGTGGGTTGCGGTGATAGGCTACCTGATTTACCTGCACCGCAGGGTGGAGAGTCTGGAGAAAAGCATGGCGAGGTTAAAGGAGGAGTAGATATTGATGAAGCTGAAGCGCTTGGTCTGGGTTGCGGTGCTGCTGATATTCGTGGCAGTGGCGCTCAGCACCTCAGCCACCGAGGAGTTTCTGAACCCCTCCAAGGAGGTTGGCGAGGTTGTCCAGAACCC
>JAADFH010000018.1 GCA_013152995.1 Methanobacteriota archaeon | reverse complement strand
CCCTTCAGACGTGCGAGCTTCTGCTTCACCACGCTGGGCTGACCCGTTGAGACCAGCTTATCCGGCTTCGGGCGCCACTCGTACAGGTTGTTCAGCCTCACACCCCCCTGCTCGTTGCTCACCACCTCTGCAATCTCGGTTATGCGCCTCAGCGTCTTGCCGCGGTGGTATATCTTGTTCTGCATGATTATTATGTCCAGGGCGGGAAGCATTATCTCAGGAACCTCCATGGGCGGGTTGGTGAGCCTCACAAGCGTCTCCCTGGCGGAGTTCGCATGCACCGTGCCCATGCAGCCGTCATGACCCGTGTTCATTGCCGTGAACAGCGTCCTTGCCTCCTTACCTCGCACCTCACCCACGATTATCCTGTCTGGACGCATTCTCAGGCAGTTCTTCACCAGGTCATCCATGGTCACCTCGCCCTCACCCTCCACGTTGGGGGGTCTGGTCTCAAGCCTCACCACGTGCTCAAGCGGGAGCATGAGCTCTGCGGTGTCCTCAATGGTTATAACCCTCTCGGTCTCGGGTATGAAGGAGCACAGCACGTTGAGCGTGGTGGTCTTGCCCGAGCCTGCGCCGCCAGCGGCGAGTATGTTGCCAGGCTTTATGCCCAGCCCCTCCACCGCCAGCCACAGGTATGCTGCAACCTCCACGGTGAGGGTGCGCAGCTTTATCAGGTTCACCACCGTGAGCGGGCTGGCTCTGAACTTTCTTATTGTCAGCGAGGGACCGTCAAGGGAGATGGGGGGTATGGTTGCGTTCACCCTTGAGCCATCGCTCAGCCTGGCGTCAAGCAGGGGTGATGACTTGTCAATCCTCCTGCCCACCGACACTGCAATCTTCTCTATAATCCTTATAATCGCCTCATCAGAATCAAAGACTAAGTTGGTTCTGCACATCCCGTACTCCCTGTGGTTCACATACACCGGCTTGCCCGTGCCTATCACCATTATGTCCTCAAGCTGGTCGTCGTTGAGCAGAAACTCCAGGTGGCTGTACCCCACCATGTTGTTGACCACGATTTTTGCTATGTCCTTACGCCTGCTCAGCTTCACCTGCGGGAAGTGCTGCTCTATAACCTCAAGCACCTTCTTCAGGAACACCCGCTTGCGCTCCTCCCTGTCGGGTATGCTCTCCGGGTCAATGTCAATCTCCCTCACTGCCTTGTTCTCAATCTCCTCCACCAGTTCAATCTCCGCCGGCGAGAGCTCCGGAATCGGCACCACGTACAGCGGGTTCTTCTCGTCCCTCTGGAGCAGTATGGTGCGCTGGGAGTTCTGGTCAAGCACGCGCTCCTCCGCCACCACCTCCCCAGCGCTTCTCCGCTTCTTCTTCGGCAGAATCTTGCTGAGCACCCTCTCCGGGTCTATGTAGTACTCCCTGATGTACCTGCCCACCTCCTCAATGCTGCGGATGTCGTTCTCCACCAGGTAGTCCAGCACCTGCTTCCGCCTGGCAATCTCCTCATCCACCTTCCTCACGGGCACGCCCCTGAGCTCCGCTATGCGGTTCTTGAGCATGCAGGGCACACCCGTCTGCTTTATGGTGTCGTCCTTGGGGTCCCACTCGTAGATTATGTTGAGCTTCACCTCCCCATCCTCTATGCCCACCACCTCTGCAATCTCGGTTATGCGCCTGATAACCCTGCCCTTGTAGGAGAAGCGGTTCTGCATGAATATGAAGTCCAGCGAGGGAATCATTATCTGGGGCACGTTCATGGGTGCTGAGGTGAGCCTGGTGACGGTCTCCCTGGCGGTATTGGCGTGGAGCGTGCCCAAGCAGCCGTTCTGCCCCGTGTTCATGGCAGCAAGCAGCGTCCTTGCCTCCTTACCTCGCACCTCACCCACGATTATCCTGTCTGGACGCATTCTCAGGCAGTTCTTCAGCAGCAGCTCCATGTTTATCTCGCCCTTACCCTCCACGTTGGGGGGTCTGGTCTCAAGGCGTATCCAGTGGCTTATGGGGAGCTGCAGCTCTGCGGTGTCCTCAATGCTTATAACCCTGTCGCTGGGCGGTATGAAGCTGCCCAGGCAGTTGAGTGTTGTGGTCTTGCCGCTGCTCGTACCCCCGCTCACCAGGAAGTTGGCTGGCTTAACGCCGTAGCCCTCAACCATCAGCCACAGGAAGGCTGCAAGCTCGGAGTTCATGGTGCCGAACTTTATTATGTCCACCACGGTGTAGGGGTCCTTTCTGAACTTTCTTATCGTCAGCGAGGGACCGTCAAGAGAAACAGGCGGGATGGTGGCGTTCACTCTTGAGCCATCAGGCAGCCTGGCGTCAAGCAGGGGTGAGGTTAAGTCAACCCTCCTGCCTATGGTCCTGGCGATGCGGTTGATTATCCTCTCAATCTCCGCATCGCTGTCAAAGATTATGTTGGTCTTGCACATCCCGTGCCTGCGATGGTAAACGTACACGTGCTTGCCCGTGCCTATCACCATTACCTCCTCAAGCTGGTCGTCGTTCAGCAGGGGCTCAAGGAGCCCGTAGCCCACCATGTTCTGCACTATGAGCTCAGCGAAGTCGTGCCTCCTCTCCTTTGGAATCTGCGGATACTTCAGGTCTATCAGAGCCTCAACTTCCCTGAGGAAGGTGGCACGCCTCTTCTCGCGGTCAAGAATCATGTCCGGGTCTATGTTTATCTCAATAACCGCCCTCCTCTCCAGGTCACGCAGTATCTGCTTGTCCTCAGCCGTGAGCTCGGGCAGGCGCACGATGTACACGGGTAGCTTCTCACCCTCACGGCGCAGAATTCTGTAGCTCTCGCCCTCCTCAACCACCCTGCCCTCAAGCTCCTCCTCGGTCTGCCGTATCTTGTCAAAGCTGTCAATATAGCTTCCCGCCTGCGAGAGCAGCTCTCCGAGTATGCCACCCATGGCAGGCTGACCGTTGTTCCTGAGTCTGGCGGTGGTAAGCTGGTTACTCCTCTTTTTCCTCCTCTTCTCAAAGTCAAAGAAGTTGTACGCCAACCTCACCAGCCTCTCTGAACGTTAACATTCTTGTAGCACCACTTATTTATAACTTACTGCCTCACCCCTGAGCAGTCTGCTGAAAAACCCCAGGTTCCAGAAGACCACAGCCACCATGCATAGAGCAAGCACGTGCGCGGCATCAGCGGGGCTTCTGGAAATGGAGAGCAGCCTCAGGAATGCCAGGAGCACCAGCACCAGCGGCAGCAGGAGGAGCTGGGGAAATGCAAGGGCTGCGGCACCCCAGAGGAGTGTGCAGGCGAGCAGCACAAAGGGCAGGTAGTGAAGCTTCCTGAAGAATCCGTACTTTCTGAGCAGGTACGCCTGCACACCGCCGTAGGAAAGCATCATCCTGGCGAAGGCTCTCCAGCCCTGCGGGCGGTAGTGCCGAACAACCGCAGAGGGGCTGTACATCAGCCTGTACCCCGCACGCCGCAGGCGGTAGTCAAGCTCCACGTCCTCCCCCGGCCATAGGTCCTCCTGGAAGCCCCCCAGCTCCAGCAGCACCCGCCTGCGGTACATGGAGTTGCAGGAGGGGTTGTGCTCCACCTCCGCCAGCGCCTGCGAGCTCTTCGTGTACTCGCCCACGATGCCTGTTAGCTCCAGAAAGAGCTGCACCCTCCTGCCAAAGCTGTGCTCGTCATCGGGACTCCTCTGGGCTCCGCCCACGCCCGCCACATCCTCTGAAACGAAGCCTCTGAGCAGCTCGTTCAGCCACTCCCTGTCAACCAGGCAGTCCGCATCCGTGAACGCCACAAACTCGGCATCGCACACCTCTGCGCCGAGATTTCTCGCCTTTGAAGGTCCTGAGCCACAGGTTTTGAGGTAGAGCACATGCTCATGCTCAGCCGCATACCTCTTTATTATCTCAGGCGTTGAGTCGGTTGAGCAGTCATCCACAAATATCAGCTTCAGCCTGTCCCTGGGATAGTTTAGCTCAAGAAGCGAGCGTATGCACGCCTCTATTCTGCGCTCCTCGTTGTAGGCAGGTACAACCACGCAGACCTCTGGCTTCATCTTCCCACTTTCTGGGCAATCAGATAGGAGAAGAAGTTTCTTGCCCCTCTCAGCTTCCTGTAGAGGTCGGAGAGGGAGCGGGTGTCCAGCAGGAACTTCACCATGTAGCCGGGACGCAGGTAGAAGCTCTTCAGCCCCTTGTCCACGTAGTACTCTATCTCCTCCCTGCTCAGGTTCGGATACCTCACCACCGTTGCCTGCTCGCCGTCATCCAGCCAGTCTGACCAGGATTTGGCTTCAATCAACCCCTGCTCCTCGCATATCTTGTAGTACTCCGTGCCCGGGAAGGGCATGGCAGCAGAGAACTGCACGGTGTCAAGGTTCAGCTCCAGCGCGAACTTTATCGTTCTCTCCAAGGTCTCTCTGGTCTCACCCGGCAGCCCCAGCACAAAGCATCCGTGCACCACCAGCCCGGCTTTGTGCGCCAGCTTCACAAAGTCCCTTGACTGCTGCAGCGTCAGCCCCTTGCGCATGTTGTCAAGTATGCGCTGGTCTCCTGACTCAAAGCCCACCAGAAGCTCTCTTGCTCCTGCCTTCTTCATCTTCCTGAACAGCTCCAGGTCGCCGGTGTCTGCTCTGGCATTCACCGACCAGGTTACATCCAGCCCCCGCTCAAGAATCTCGTCGCACACCTGCATTGCACGCTTCTTGTTCACGGTGAAGGTGTCATCCTCAAAGAAGATCTCCCCCTTCTTTATCTGCGGCCAGTTCTCCACATCGTACTCCATCTCGTCAACCACGTTCTTCGGTGAGCGGAAGCGGTAGCGCCTGCCGTGCATGACCTGCGGCCAGAGGCAGAAGATGCACCTGAAGGGGCACCCCCTGCCCGAGATCATGTCCATGTAGGGGTAGAGCTTGCCACCATCAAAGTACTTCATTATGTCCAAGTGGTGCCATGCCGGGAAAGGCAGCTCATCCAGGTTCTCAATGAACCCCCGCTGCTCGGTGTGCACCACCCTGTCGCCCTCCATGTAGGCAATGCCGGGCACGCTCTTCAGCTCCTTTCCCTCGTCAAGCGCCTTAACGATGTCCCTGACGGTGTAGTCGTACTCACCCTTGGCTATGACATCCACACTCCCCCTTGCGTCCCTCAGCGTCTCATCCGGAAGAGCCGTGGCATGCGGACCCACCATTATGACAAAGCTGTCAGCCTCCTCCTTGCATATTCTGGCGCACTCTATGTCTGAGTAGATTGACGGTGTGGTGGAGTCAAGCACAACCACATCCGGCTTGCCCCTGCGTATCAGCTCTCTGAGCTTCTTCTTCCCCCAGCCCTCCGCTGGAAAGTCGTACAGCTTTACGTCATAACCATCCCTTTCAAGCACGGCGGTGGCATAGGCTAACCAGTCAGGTGCCCTGAGCACCCTTCCCCTTGTTCTTGCCGCCCACCGCTGGGTTCTGCAGAAGTCCTTAACAAATGGCTCGTTTATAACAAACACCCGCATGTCTTCACCTTCCTCTGCCGTTCAGCTGGCACAGTCTCCATCTCTCACCTCTCTCTATACCTATAATACTCATCAGCCACGCCGAAAATATTATCTGTACTCCCACTATGAACACGGTAGCCGCGAATATGGCGGTCCTGAGGGTGGGGAGCTCGCCGAAGCCGCTGGCATACCAGCGCAGCAGTATCTGCAGGTTGAGCAGAAATCCTGCAAGGGCAATAACGCCTCCTGTTATGATGCCCCTCTCAAGCCTGAAGTGCTTCTGGATGAAGCTCAGCAGCCTGTCCTGGTCTATGAAGCCCTCCACCATGGCAAAGGTCTTGGCGGTTATGCCGGCGAGCAGGATGTTCAGCCCCAGCAGGGTGAGCAGGCTGCCCAGAATCATGGGGTGGATGTCAAGGGTTATCTCGCCTATGCTCACAGGTCCGCGGAGGAACACGAGCATGAGCGCAAGCCCCAGCAGGAATACCGCGCTGCCCGGCAGGAGGAAGAGGTAGTCTGGGCTGTACATCAGCATGAAGCGCAGGTGGCGCCAGCCGTCCCTGAAGGAGCTGAGCTTGGGCTTGCTACCGCCCCGCTTCCTGTACTCTATGGGCACCTCCGCTATTCTGAGCCCCTTCCTCCCGGCTTCCACCAGCATCTCGGTGGCAAACTCCATGCCCGTGGTGCACAGCGTCAGCCTGTTAAGAGCCTCCCTGGTTATGGCTCGCATACCGCAGTGGAAGTCGCTTATGCCGGTGTGGAACAGCAGGTTTCCGATGAAGGTGAGCAGCGGGTTGCCGATGTAGCGGTGCAGCGCCGGCATGGCTCCCTTCTCCATCCTCCCCCTGAACCTTGAGCCAATCACCATGTCAGCCTCTCCCCTGAGTATGGGCTGGATGAACTCCACCACCCTGTCAAAGGGGTAGGTGCCGTCCGCATCCCCCATAACTATTATATCCCCGTCAGCCTCCCTGAGACCGCGCAGGTAGGCGCTGCCGTAGCCCCGCCTGGGCTCGTAGACCACCCTGGCGCCTGCCTGCCTCGCCTCCTGGGCGGTTGCGTCCTCGCTGGCGTTGTCAACCACTATAACCTCCACCTCAAGCCCCAGCTTCTTCAGCCCCTCCACGTCTATCTGCCTTATCGTCCTTCCAACAACCCCCTCCTCGTTCAGGGCAGGAATCACAAAACTGACTTTCCTGAACCTGCGCTCACCCCCACCCCCGCCGCTCTCCTTCTCCTGCCCTTGCGCCATCACTTAGCTCGCTGCAGCATCACCTTGTAAAATATTA
>JAADFH010000017.1 GCA_013152995.1 Methanobacteriota archaeon | reverse complement strand
AGGGAGCTTAGGTACTCCAGGTGCTCCTGCTTTAGCACGCTCCTCGTCCAAGCCACAGCACGCGCCGCCACGGGGTTGAAGGCTGAGGTATCGCCTGTGAGCACCGCGTAGTCGTGGTTTCCAAGCACAGAGGCTATGCGCTTCTCCTGCAGCAGCTCAATTACCTCCGCAGGGTAGGGGTTGTAGCCCACCACGTCCCCCGCATGTATCAGCCTCACCTTGGGAGCCTCGTCCAGCACAGCCTCAAGCGCTGGCAGATTGGCGTGGATGTCGGAGATTATGCACAGGTGCATTGAAGGTTTTAAGTACGCCCTGCAATAAACCTCTTTCGGATGCGCTTTGCAGAGCTGCTCAGGCTCAGAGGCTGGGAGGTAGTGCTCTTAGCAGGGGTTTACCTGCTCAGCCTGGCGCTCAGGCTTCTCCCGAAGCTTGCAGCAGACCCGCACCTCCCAGCCTTCCAGGCGGACGTGTGGTACCGCATAGCCATGGCGCAGTACATCCTGGACCACTGGCAGCTTCCGGAGCCTGATCTGCGCTACAGAGCCTACGGCTACGTGCCGATGTGGTATCCTCCGCTCTCGCCGCTGCTGCTCGCGCTGGGCAGCAGGCTTCTGGGCATTGAGATACCCGTGCTCTGCACCCGTGTGCTCCCCTTCTTTGAAGCCCTCACCCCCCTCTCCATCTACTTCCTTGTGCGGCATCTTGCAGGCAGGCTCGCAGCCGGGCTCAGCCTGCTGGTGCTTGCCCTCACCCCGAGCTTTGTGTACTGGACGGGCATAGCCGACCCCCAGAGCTTCACCCTCTTCATGCTGCCCCTCTACCTGCTCTACTGGCAGTGGCATGCGGAGCAGGGTGGCGGGCTCAGAGAGAGGCTGCTCAGGCTCCTGCCGCTCGGCACAGCCCTCGGTGTAAACTTCTTAGTGCACCTCTCCTACTTTCTTGCGCTGCTTGTGATGCTCCTCTACACCCTTGCCCTGCCCCAGCGGCGCAGGCTGCTGCCTGAGCTGGGGGCTGTGGTTCTCATCTCCCAGGCTGTTGCTGCGCCCTGGTGGCTGCCCAGGAACCTGTACTGGTGGTGGATAGAGGCGCTGGTTACGAGCAGCGGGCTCTACTCGGCGGGGCAGCAGCTCAGGGACTACGGCTCCGCGGCGGCGCTCCTCGGAGGGGCTGGCATCCTCTACCTGCTGCGCTCCCGCTCCCATGCTCCGGTGCTGCTGTGGGCTCTGCCGGTCTTCCTGGAGAGCCAGAACGAGGTCATACTCAACCTGCTCGGCATGCCCCACCTTGCCTGGGAGACCCTCGCCAAGCCGCTTGAGGGCTTCCGCTTCTATCCCTTCCTTGCCCAGCCTGCGGCGGTTGCTGCGGGCGTGATGCTGGCTAAGCTCTGGAGCAGGAGGAGGGTGCTCTGCCTGCTTGCGCTGCTCCTGCTTGCCGCGGAGCTCTGCACCTACGGCATCGGGGAGAAGCTCACGCTCTCCGGCATGACGCTGGAGGAGTACCGTGCGGCGCTCTGGTTCAGGGAGCACACGCAGGAGGACAGCAGGATAATCGCCGACTACTACAGAGCCCAGATGTTTGCCGGGGTTGCGGGGGGCAGGGCACTGCTGGGCGGCATGTTTCCGCTGCGCGGCGTCAGCTACCCCTACATAAGCGTCCCCGCCAGGGTGCAGGACGACCTCTACGTTCTTTACTCAACCCCCTCCGCAGAGACTGCCTGGTGCATAGCCAGGAGGTACAACGCGACCCACATCTACTACTCAGTCTGGATGCGCGCCGCCGGCAATCTGCTCAGCTCCTACAAGCCGGCAACCAGCTTCGGGGTTGAGGTCTACCTGCCGAAGTTCTACAACACCACCTACTTCAGCTTAGCCTACTCAGCTCCGGGGGTGCAGATCTTCTATGTCCTGAGCCCGGAGGCTAAGAAGTGCACGTAGTGCATCCCGAGCTCGGGATACTTCGGGAAGGCATGGCTCCTGAAGGAGCTGAAGTGCTTGTTCAGGTAGTCTGCTATTGCAAGCGCATTCCTGGCGTGCTCCTCCTCCACCCTGCTGTCTGCCAGCGCTCTGGCTATGTACTCGGTGAAGCATGCCACGCCCAGCGTCCAGAAGCAGGACTGCACCACATCCCAGGGTCTCGCAAGGGTCTCTAAGAAGCTCTGGCGCAGGTGGAAGCTGAGGAGCCTCTCAGCCTCTTCATCCACGGGCTTTGAGTAGATTTCAGAGAAGTTTTCGGTGAACTCCACGTCCTCAGCTATCTCCAGCCTCCTTGCCGCATAGCCGGGGCTGAGTCTGTACCCGAAGAGCTCGCCAAAGATGTCATAGATGCCGAGCAGGTCAACCTGCACCTCTCCCGCTGAAGAAGCCTCGCTCAGCAGCTCCTCCTGCCCCGCAAGCCTGAGCCTCTCCAGCTCAGCCCTCACCTGCTCCACCCCAACCCTGCCTCCGCCCAGGGAGGCTCCCAGCCTCCTGAGAATCCCCACCAGCATAAGCGCAGAGGCGTGCAGCCTCTGGGGCAGCATTTCAGCTATGCCGGTGTAGAGCTCAACCAGCGCATTCCAGGTGCACATCTGCCCGCTCCTGTAGTGCAGGTACACCTCCTCGCCCCTGGGTATCTGCTCATCCTCCCGCACCTCCCCAAGAAACTCCCGCTCCATCAGCTCCCTGGTGACTCTCTCCCCCTGCTTCAGGCTGACACCCCTGCAGGTCCACTTCACGTCCACTATGGCGGTGCCGTTGTCCAGCAGGCTGACAGAGAAGGGGTACCTGCGGCAGCTCGTGAACTTTGAGCTCAGCCCGTGCTCCGCATGCAGCCTGCACCACTTCCCCTGCAGAAACCTGCACGGCTTCCTGAGGAAGTACCTCCCGCTCCTCGCCTCGTAGAAGCCGCTGTAGCCGAGAGCCTCAACCCTCCTGATTTCATCCATGGTGACGGGTATGTCCTCAAGCACCCTGCAGCAGATGAAGCAGTCTTCAGGCGTGCAGGAGTACCTGAGCTCGCTGCCGAAGGTGGTGAGCACAAGCATGCAAGCTCGGGCTCTGCTAACATTTACAATTTTGCGACGGGAAGCCGGAGTGCTAACTCAGGCGAGGAGAATGGTGTACGCAGACTATGCAACATCAGCGCCGCCGGCGCCCGAGGTTAAGAGGGTTGTGCTTGAGTGCCTGGAGGAGCACTACGCCAGTCCCTCAAGCCTCCACGAGCCAGGGCTGAGGGCGAGGAGGGTGCTTGAGGCGGCGCGTGAGAGCGTTGCCAGGCTGATAGGCGCCTCTTCCTCGGAGATAGTGTTCACCTCCTCGGGCACGGAGGCGAACAACCTGGCTGTTAAGGGCTATGCCCTTGCGAACCGCCGGCGGGGGAGGCACATAGTTACCACGGCGGTGGAGCAGTACTCGGTGCTTCACCCGCTGCAGAGCTTAGCCAGGGAGGGGTTCAGGATAACGAGGGTGGGGGTGGACAGGCACTGCAGGCTGAAGCTTGAGGAGCTGGAGAATGCGATAGCGGAGGACACCATTCTCATCTCGGTGCAGCACGTCAACCACGAGGTTGGGACGGTGCAGGAGATTGAGAGGGTGGCGGAGATTGCGGACGCCGCCGGGGTGGCGCTGCACTGCGATGGCACCTGCGCCGCAGGATTCGTGCGTGCCGAAGTGGCGGAGCTTGGTGTTGACCTCTACACCATAACCGCCCACAGGTTCTACGGTCCCAAGGGTGCGGGTGCGCTGTACCTTGCGAAGGGCACCCGCCTGCTGCCCCTCATAGAGGGGGGCACCCAGGAGCAGGGCTACAGGGCTGGTGCAGAGAACCTCCCGGCTATAGCGGGCATGGGGAAGGCGGCAGAGCTTGCGCTGGCTGAGATGGAGCAGAGGCTGGAGAAGCTGCGCCGGCTGAGGAGGCTCTTCCTGGAGGAGCTGGAGAGGCATGCGAGCTTCAGCCTGAACGGGCATCCGGAGCACGTCAACCCGGTGTACATAAACGTCAGCTTTCCAGGTGTGAGCGGCGATGCGCTTGTTTCAGAGCTAACCAGGCTGGGGGTGCATGCTTCCACGGGCTCGCCGTGCATGGCGCAGGCTGCAAAGACCAGCCACGTGCTTGAAGCCATGGGACTTGAGCCGGAGCTTGTGAGGGGTGCGGTGCTGTTCTCCTTCGGGATATTCAGCACCGAGGAGGAGGTGCTGAGAGCTGCGCAGGCTGCAGCAGAAGCGGCAGGGAGGCTGAGAGGTGAGCGTGAGGGTTGACTGCACGGGTGTGCACTGCCCCGTGCACATCACCAGGATAGAGAGTGCGCTGGAGCAGGTTGAGGCAGGTGGGGTTGTGGAGGTGCTGCTGGATGATGATGAGGAGGTGCTAAAGGAGGTGGATGCGTGGTGCAGGGTTACGGGAAATGCTGTGGTGAAGATGGTGAAGGAGGAGGATGCGGTGAGGGTTTACATAGAGAGGAGGGTGTAGAGTGAGAGCCTACCTGGACTACGCTTCAACCACTCCGCTGGATGAGCGTGTGCTTGAGGCTATGCTGCCCTGGCTCAGGGAGGAGTTTGCCAATCCCACGGGCATATACTCGCTGTGCCAGAGCGCCAAGCGTGCGGTTGAGGAGGCTCGTGAGAGCGTTGCCAAGCTTATAGGCGCCTCTTCCTCGGAGATAGTGTTCACCTCCTCGGGCACGGAAGCCTGCAACCTGGCTGTTAAGGGCTACGCCCTTGCGAACCGCCGGCGGGGGAGGCACATAGTGGTGAGCGCTGTGGAGCACATGGCGGTGCTGGAGGCGTGCAGGGCGATGGAGAGCCAGGGGTTCAGCGTGAGCGTGGTGGGGGTGGATGAGCACGGGTGCGTGACTCCTGAGGCGCTGGAGCAGGCGATGAGCAAGGACACGCTTCTGGTTGCGGTGCAGCTTGCGAACAACGAGATAGGCACGGTGCAGGAGGTTGCGAAGCTCGCGGAGCTGGCGCATGAGCACGGTGCAGCGTTCTTCTGCGACGCCTGCATAGCAAACGGCAGCATACCCATAGATGTGGAGGAGCTTGATGTTGAGCTTCTTGCGATGTCCGCGCACAAGATGTACGGTCCCAAGGGTGCGGGTGCGCTGTACCTTGCGGAGGGTACCAGGATAGAGCCGCTGCTCCACGGCGGCGGGCAGGAGAGGGGATACCGCTCCGGCACCGAGAACGTGCCGGCGATAGTGGGCTTTGGCAGAGCCTGCGAGATTGCGGGGGAGGTGATGCAGGAGGAGGCTGAGAGGCTCAGGAGGCTGAGGGACGAGATGGTGCGCAGGGTGATGAGCGAGATTGAGGATGTGCGCCTGAATGGGCATCCTGAGAGACGGCTTCCGGGGAATGCGAACTTTGCCTTTGCCTACATTGAGGGGGAGAGCCTTGTTCTTGAGTTAGACTTCGCGGGGGTGAGCGTGAGCACGGGCAGCGCCTGCACGTCACCGACGCTTGAGCCGAGCCACGTGCTCACGGCAATAGGGCTGAGCAAGGCGCAGGCGCACGGCTCGCTCAGGGTAACTCTGGGAAGGTTCACCAGGAAGGAGGAGGTGGAGCACTTCCTCAGCGTGCTCCCGGGGGTGGTGGAGAGGCTCAGGAAGATATCGCCATTCAAGCGCGGAGGCGAGGGATATGTATAGTGAGATACTGCTGGAGCACTTCAGGAACCCAAGGAATATGGGCAGGATGGAGAACCCGGATGGCGTGGGTAAGGTTGGAAACCCCGCCTGCGGTGATGTGATGCACATCTACATAAAAGTGGGGAAGAACAGCAGCGGCGAGGAGATTATAGAGGATATAAAGTTTGAGACCTTCGGATGCGCTGCTGCGATAGGCACGAGCAGCATGGTGACGGAGCTTGCCAAGGGCAAGACCCTGGAGGAGGCGGCTAAGATCAGCAAGGAGGACGTGGCTGAGGCTGTCGGTGGCTTGCCGCCGATAAAGATGCACTGCTCGCTTCTCGCAACCAAGGGGCTCAGGAAGGCTATTGAGGACTACAGGAGGAAGAAGGGAGATGCAGGTGCGGGCGGAGAGGATAGCCAGCATACTCAGGAAGGCTGAGCATGAGGGTGTTATTGAGGACGCCGACGGTTACGGCAGGGCAGAGCACCCGCTGTGCGGTGATGCGGTGGAGTTCTACATAAAGGTGGAGGGCGGGGTGATAAGCAGGGCTAGGTTCAGAGCCCTCGCCTGCGCTGCTGCAATAGCAACCAGCGAGCTGGCAGCGCAGCTTGCAGAGGGTATGCGGGTTGAGCAGGCGGAGGAGCTGAGCATTGAGCAGGTGGAGCTTGCCGCCGGGGCGCTGCCGGAGATAAACAGGTGCTGCAAGGAGGTGGGGATAAGGGCGCTTAAGAGTGCGGTGGCTGACTACAGGGGGAAGCAGAATACGTAAGCTTCTGCGAAGACTGGAGAGGCTGAAGGAGGAGCGGGACGCGGTAGTGGTGGCGCACTGCTTCCAGCGTCCGGAGGTGCAGGAGTTAGCTGACTTCACGGGCGGCAAGCTGGAGTGTGCGCTGTTCGCAGCCGAGAGCGGTGCCTCCACGGTGGTGGTGTGCGGTGTTGACTTCATGGCTGAGCTGGTGGCGGTGCTGTGTCCTGAGAAGAGGGTGCTGCTCGCCGCTGAGGAGGCTAAGTGCCCGATGGTGGCGATGCTCACTAAGGAGCAGCTTGTGCGCATGCGTGAGAGGCTCCCCGAGGCTGTGGTTGTGGGCTACATCAAAGCCAGGGCTGAGCAGCTTGAGCTGTGCGACTTCGTGTGCACCCATGCAGGTGCGGTGGAGGTGGTGAAGCAGGCTCAGGGCGAGGTGGTGGTTGTGCCGGATGCCCAGGTGGCTGG
>JAADFH010000016.1 GCA_013152995.1 Methanobacteriota archaeon | reverse complement strand
GCGCTCTCCCCCGGCTCAAGAGCCACGTTTATGCTGCCTGCCTCCATCCCGTACCTCTCGCTCTCATAGCCGCGGTACACCAGCGAGGCGGTGGTGCAGCTGCAGGAGGTGTAGAGGCTGAACAGCTCAAGCTCCTTTTTGCCGGCGTTTGTTATCCTGACCTCCCTCACCACTGTACCTTCAGCAACGCTGACCTCACCCAGGTCAATCTCTGTTGCCTCAGCCTCAACCACTGGTCTGTTCTCGGGTGCCTTCTCCAGCAGCTTCCTGCGGTACTCCTCACGCAGGTTATCGTTCCTGAAAGAATCTATGCCATACCTCTCAATGTACCTGAGTATAACCTCCTCCTTCCCTAGCCCTGCGTCTATCAACCCGTCTGCGTAAGCCTGACGCTCCACTGCGAGCTCACAGCATCCTGCACTTATAGGCTGACCGCAGCAGGGGCACTGGAACAGCTCGTATATCTCCTCTCTGTCTGGAGGTGCGGCACTCACCGTTCTGGAGAGCAGCATGAAGGCACTGCCCCCCAGCACCATGCCCGCAAGCAGGAACGCAAGGTAGCCTCGCATTCATGCTACCTGTCATCGTGATATTAAAAAGCTTTCGGATTACGGAGTGGCAAGTGAGCCAAAAGTATTTATTGCCAGATGTATCAGGAATTAAGGGGTGGTTTGTGTGTATGATGTTTGTGTTGTGGGTGCCGGTCCTGCAGGTCTCGGCGCTGGAATGTATGCGGGGAGGCTGAATCTGCGCACGCTGATAGTTGGCGAGGAGGCAGGGGGCTTAATCGCAACCACCACGCTGGTTGAGAACTATCCCGGCTTTGTCAGCATTCCAGGGGGCAAGCTGGCAGAGCGTCTGCTTGAGCATGCCAAGCATTACGGTGTTGAGCTGATTGAGGAGAGGGTGGAGGAGATAAGGCAGAACTGCAATGTGTTTGAGGTGCTCACCAGCTCAGGCAGCAGGTACGAGGCTAAGAGCGTCATACTTGCAACAGGTACGGTTCACAGGAAGCTTCCTGCAAAGAATGCGGAGAAGTTTGAGGGCAGGGGTGTGTACTACTGTGCCCTCTGCGATGCACCGCTCTTCAGGGACCGAAAGGTGGCGGTGGTTGGCGGAGGTGATGGTGCCGCAAAGGAGGCGCTGCTGCTTGCCGAGTATGCTGAGAAGGTTTACATCCTGTGCAGGGACGAGGGGCTGCATGCGGAGCCACCAAACCTGAGGAAGATTGAGGAGAACCCCAGGATTGAAATCATAAACCACACCAACGTTGTGGAGATTCTGGGTGAGGAGAGGGTTAGTGGTGTGCTCATGCAGAGGCAGGGGCGTGAGGAGAGGCTTGAGGTTGAGGGGGTGTTTGTGGCAATCGGGGGCATACCCAGGAGCGAGCTTGCACGCAGGCTGGGCGTGGAGGTGAATGAGAAGGGTGAGGTGGTCACCGACAAGCAGGCGAGGACGAACCTTGCGGGGGTTTTTGCAGCAGGCGACGTAACCGCAGGCGGGTTCAGGCAGGCTATAATAAGTGTTGCCGAGGGTGTTACTGCCGCATACTCAGCGTACCGCTACCTCACGAGCGAGTACGTGGAGACCAGGAGGTGCAACGGTGAGCCGTAGGGACATGCTATCCCAGAGATGGCTGGCAACCATGGACATGCTGGTGGAGGTGCTCAGGCAGGGTGCCAAGCCGGAGGGCGTGAGCGAGCTGCTGAGGAACTCAAAGAGCATGCTCAACGACCTGCGCACCAGGGGCACCGAGGAGCCGGAGATTCTCATGAGGATAGAGGCGGCGCTTGATGAGGCGCAGATGCGGATTTTCACGAGCGCCGAGCAGCTCGGTAGCGAGTTTCTTGAGAGGTGGACAGAGGTGTTTGAGAATATACGCAGGGGTGGTGTGTACAGGGAGGAGGAGCCGCTGCCTGCCAGGTTTTATCCACGTTTGCCCAGATCAGGAAGGTGGGCAAGAATCAGGCTTACCAGCCGCCTGACGCCCGCTAAGCTTCTTGAGATTTCCAGAAAGCACGGGGTGAAGATAAAGAAGCACGGCAGGGAGCATGTGATTATTCTGGGCGAGAGGAGGGCGCTCAGGAACGCGCTGCGCGAGGCTCTGGAGATTGAGTAGAGCAATTGTGCACGTCTCCAGCGGTGTGGTTTTACAGCCGGGTAAAGGCAAAGTTTAAATATCATCATATTCTGATACGTGGATTATGTGGGATGTGCAGAGGCACCCGTGCTTCAGCTCTTCAGCCTGCGACAGCTATGCAAGGGTGCACCTTCCCGTGGCTAAGAGGTGCAACATGCAGTGCAACTACTGCCTGCGCAGGTACTCATGCGTGAATGAGTCAAGACCGGGAGTTACCGCCAGGGTTATGCAGCCCGGAGAGGCGGTGGAGCACCTCTCGCATGTGATGCTCAGGATTCCTCAGGTGAGCGTGGCTGGCATCGCTGGCCCAGGAGAGCCTCTCGCCAACCCCGAGACCTTTGAGACCTTCAGGCTGCTGCAGGAGAGGTATCCCGAGCTCATGCTGTGCGTGAGCACCAACGGACTGCTTCTGCAGGAGCATGCGGGGGAGCTGAAGAGGGCGGGCGTCAGCTTTGTCACGGTAACCATAAATGCGCTCTCTCAGGAGACCTGGTCCAGGATATACTCCTGGGTGGAGCACAACGGCAGGAGGCTCAGCGGGCATGAGGCGTGGGAGCTTCACACCAGGAGGCAGTGGGAGGGTCTTGAGGCGGCATGCAGGATGGGCTTTGTGGTGAAGGTGAACACCGTCTTCATCCCCGAGGTTAACGCGGCTGAGATTCCCGAGATCGCCAGGCGTGCAGCTCTAGCAGGCGCAAGCCTTCACAACATCATACCCCTGATTCCCGTGCGGGGCAGCAGGTTCGCGGGAATGCGCGAGCCCACGCGGGAGGAGGTGGAGGCGCTCAGGGAGCTCTGCTCCGCCTACCTGCCCCAGATGCGCCACTGCGTGCGCTGCAGGGCGGATGCGGCGGGATTTCTTAAAGGCAGCAGGGAGGCATGCGGATGAGGAAGTATGTGGGTGTGCATGAGCTTGAGATGGTTAAAGCCAGGGTGAGGGTGGAGGATGGGGAGATAAAGGTGCTTGAGGAGCCAAAGCTCAGGAGGTGTCCGCTCAGGAGCGGCGCCTTCGGGCATGAGAGCGAGAGCAGGGAGAGCATAGAGAGGGTGCTGAGGAAGCACATGGAGGAGCTGGGGCTGTTCAGCACGGAGCGCGTGCTTGAGCTCACCACGCCCAGCGTGAGCTGGGGTGCGCACGAGATGCTTGCTGACTGCCTGGACGAGGGCGTGCTTGATGCCGCCGTGGTGATGTGCGACGGCGCAGGTAGTGTGGTTGCAAGCCTGGGAAGGGTTGTCAGGGCTGTTGGTGCCGTAATTCCCGTGCTTGAGAGCACCACCCCGATACCTGAAACCCAGCGCAGGCTGCAGGAGCTCGGATGCCTGCTCGTCTCTGAGAGCGCGGAGATAGACCAGCTTGCGGGGGCAAGGCTTGCCCTTCAGCAGGGGTACCGCAGGATTGGTGTGGTTGTGCCTGGAGAGAGGGCTGAGATGCTGGAGGAGCTCACAGACAGCAGGTTCGTGAGGTTCGTGGTGCACACCTCCGGCATAGGCGACAGGGAGGCTGAGCTCATAGCAGAGCACGCCGACGTGGTGTGGAGCTGCGCCTCCAGGGTTGTGAGGGAGAAGGTTGCGCCTGAGGCGAAGCTGCAGCTCCAGAGCCCTGCGCCGGTTTTTGCGCTCACCCAGGCTGGAAAGAGGTGCGTTCTTGCAAGGGTGCTGCACTGCGACGACAGGATGGTGGTGCAGAAGGCTGAGCTGCCCGTGCTTCCGGCTGAGATTCAGCCCGAGCCGCTGCTCTGAGCCCAGCGCTCAAGCAGCCTCTCCCTCACCCTTTCAAACTCCTGCCTGCTGAAGGGACGCAGCTCTATCCCGCTGCGCACCTGCTTCTTTGTGGGTATGAAGACGCTGCTCTCGGGGTTCTTGAAGGGGCACTCCCTCCCCTGGGGTGAGTCCCTGACCTCGTTCTCGGGGCATGCGCCCTGGTTGTAGCCCCTGCACCACACTAAGGAAATCCAGGGGAACTTCTCACGCACGGCTATGTAGAGCTTTGCAGCCAGCTCCCGCATCTCCGGCGAGGCGCGCACGCACAGCCTCAGCCCTAAGAAGTTTATCAGGCTGCGCAGGTTGATGGTGTAGGTGTAGGCGGTGTGCAGGGCGAAGGGCAGGGTGTAGCGTGCTGACTCCCTGCCAGCCCCCAGCTCAAGGAGCCTTGCGTAGGCTTCCCTGGCGCACCTCATAGCCCCCGCGTAGCTCTCAAGCACCTTCCTGTCCCTCTCAGGCAGCTCGGGTAGAGCCCCGCGTCCCTCCACGTACTCCCTGTAGGTGCTCTCCGGGATGCGGTTGCGCCTCAGCACCCGCTCCACCTCCGGGGCTAAGCAGTAGCCGAAGCCGAGCTCGCTCTGGTAGCGGGTGCTCCTGCCCGTGTGCGAGGCGATGCGGTGCTCCAGCAGCTCCAGAGCGTTGCCCTTGCTGAGACCGTGAATTTCAAAGCTGAAAACCACGTGCTCAAGCGCGCTGGAGTAGTCATTCTCAACTATCATCTCAAAGATTTCCTCATCCGTGGGCTCCCTCAGCCCCGTGCCCGAGCAGCGCTCACAGCCGCCCTCGCAGTCGCACCGCACCTTCCCCACGCCGCTTACCCTTGCGGAGCGGGCAACAAATTCAACGCCGTTGAACACCTTCAGATTCTTTATTTCAATATCCATACCCAACCTCTATGGCGGCAAGCTTTTATAATCTTGATGCAGAGGAGCATGCATGGATGTCTTCAGCGCCCTTGCGAGTGCAACCAGGAGGCGGATGTTTACACTGCTGCTGCAGCGCGAGATGCACATCACAGGCATAGCGAGGGAGCTGGGAATCTCCGTACCCGTTGCAGCCAAGCATGCGAGGGTGCTGGAGGGTGCTGGACTGGTGGAGTGCAGGCGTTTCGGCAGGACGCTGGTGCTCAGGGCGAGCTTTGAGCCCCTCTACAGGGCGCTTGACGAGCTTGCAAGCGTGCACAGGGTGAGGGTGGAGAGGAACACCACGGTGCTTGAGGCGCTTAAGAGGGTGGCTGGGGTGAGGGTGGAGAGGAAGGGGGATATGGAGTATGTCACCAGCATAGATGGCGAGGATGGGCTGTACATCTATGAGGTTGATGGCGAGTTTCCTGAGGTGGGGATGCACCGCTACACGCTTGCGGAGAGCGCGGAGGTGGTGCTGAAGAAGCTTGTGCCGGTCAGGAGGAAGGTGCTGCGGGTTGAGGTGGAGGAATAAGTATAAAAAGGGAGCAGGAGAAGAGTGTTAGGAGTACTCTGGAAAAGGTGGGTGAGATGGAAATTACCGAGGTCAGGATATACCGAGTTGAGGATGCGGGGAGTCTGAAGGCGTACGCCAGCGTGACCTTTGACGGCGCCTATGTGGTGCACCGCCTCTGTGTGATGGAGGGGGAGCACGGACTCTGGGTGAGGATGCCTGCCGTGCGCAACAGGCGGGGGGAGTACAGGGATGTGTTCCACCCGATATCGCGCGAGGCAAGGGAGATGCTGGTAAGTGCGGTGCTGGAGGCTTACGAGAAGGGGGTGTAGAGCTCAAGGAGCAGCACGAGCGCTCCCGCTATAGCTGCGGCTGAGTAGTAGCCTGCAGCCCTGCGGCAGAGCCTGGGGGTGCCGGAGGCTCTCACAAGCACGAGCTTGCTGAGTATGCTGGCTATGCCGGAGAGCACAGCGCACGCTCCTGCCACTTCGGGGGCAAGCTCACCCCTTGCTGCGAGCATGCTGAAGCTGGCAACCACCGCACCGCTTGATGCCATGCCCGCGATGAAGGCAGCTAAGTACATGCCCTGCTCTGAGATGCTCTGGGCAACTTTTACCAGGGCTGTTATGCCAGTGAAGATGAGCGCGAACTTCACCGCGGGAAGCACGGCGAAGGGCATCTCCAGCTCAAGC
Organism: Methanobacteriota archaeon; assembly: GCA_013152995.1. Lineage (GTDB taxonomy): Archaea > Hydrothermarchaeota > Hydrothermarchaeia > Hydrothermarchaeales > BMS3B > JAADFH01. Next base: position 890 of record JAADFH010000016.1, on the reverse strand, counting down.
CTTCTGCCCTTCTCCCTGCCCAGCCTGAAGCTTGCAGGCATGCCGAGCATGAGTGCCATTACCAGCGAGGGGGCGAGCATGAAGCTCGCTACCTGCGTGCTCAGCGCTGTGGCTATTGCAAGGCTTCTGAGCAGTGCAACGCTGCCTGCGAGCAGCACCGCATGAAGCACGGGCTCTTCAAGCTCGCTGCTCTGCTTTGCCCTTGCGGAGAGTGCTCCCACCGCTGCCTGGCTGTTCACAAGCCCGCCGAGGGCTCCTGCAACTGGCATGCCGATGTCTGCACCGAACCAGCGCAGCGCCAGGAAGCCGGCGAAGCCTATGCTGGTCACGACTATTACCACGAATACGAGCTTTTTCGGGCTTACCAGCCCCCAGGGGTCAAGGGGCTGTTCAGGCAGAATTGGGTAGAGCACGAAGGCTACCATGCCGAATTCCATGGCGTTGGCTATCTCGCGGTGGCTCATTGCCCTGGTGAGGGCGAGGGTGTACTCTTTGAGGCTGAGTATGAGGGTGGCGAGAATTGCCATGATGGCGCCTTCAAGCAGGTAGCCGAAGCCCACCAGCACGCCTATGAGGAAGGCTATGGCGAAGCTTACTGTGGTGGTCATGCCGGTGTCGTCTTCTATCAGGCACCTCATGATGCCTATGAAGGCTGCCAGCATGAAGGAGCCCAGAAGGGTGGCTGGAAGCATCAGCACGTAGCCTGCATGTGAGGCTGCTTCTGAGCTGAGCGCGCCTGCGGTGGAGATGAGCATGAAGGTTCTTGCGCCGGTGAGCCTGTTGCTGGATTCGCGCTCAAGCCCAAGCAAGCCGCCGGCGAGCGCAGCTATGAGAAGCTCCAGCATGCCCATGGGCTCAGGTGGGCTGGAGAGGGATATTAAGGTTGTGGG